>NZ_JAEILC010000009.1:0-75896 GCF_016307435.1 Pseudomonas sp. S4_EA_1b
TCACTAAGCATTGTGTGTTCAATTAATAATTATAAAGTTTTAACCAAATGACTGTCTGCCTCTACCTATACTTAAATTAATTCGGAGATGTATCATGGGGTTCCGCTCGCGGTTGTTAGGTGTGTCCTTTTTCGCAAGCTGTGTAAGTTGCGCTTTTGCTGTGGAGCAGTCTGATGCTAATGGGGTTGTAGAGGGCGGCAAGTTAGATGTTCTTCTGCGGAATACCTATTGGAACAGAGACTATAATCGTGGCGTGTATGATCGAAATACATGGGCTCAAGGCGTCATCGGGCATTACGAGTCGGGTTTTACCAAAGGCTTGGTTGGTGTGGGGTTGGATGCCTTCGGGCTGTTAGGTGTTCGCTTGGATGGTGGGCAGCCGGATATGTTCCCAGGCGAGCGCAAACACTGGGCTGATGATACTTCGCAGTTTGGCGTGGCGGTGAAACTCAATATCTCTAAAACGACGCTGAGTCTTGGCGATCAGATGCCAGCTTTGCCAGTACTTAACTATGGTGACTCGCGTTTGCTGCCGCAAAGTTTTAGTGGCGTTTTATTGACGAGTCGAGAAGTCGATAGGTTGGAGGTGAACGCAGGTCGCTTTACTGCCGAAAGCTCAATGCAGTCTGGCGCACGCGACAGTGCCCGACTGAAGTCGATCAATGTGCTGGGTGCAAGTTATCAGGCTTCGGACAGTCTGAGCGGCGCTGTTTATATCTCCGATGTCGAGGATGTGTATAAAAAGAGCTATGTCAATGTTAACTATACGTTGCACCTGTCGGCACAGGATGCGTTAAATTTTGACCTCAATTGGTACAGTACTAAATATGCTAACGATACCGTCTCCGATAGATTTTTTGCACAGGGTATCCAAGGAGATAGCAACAACATTTGGAGTCTGGCCACCAAGTACATGCACAACGGGCACACGTTTTCGTTGTCCTACGAGCAGAGTAGTGGTGACGTTGGATATGCATACGATTTGGGTGATGGCGGCAGTACCATCTATTTGGCGAACGGTTATTACGCCGATTTTAGCCAGAAGGATGAAAAATCAATTCAGGCCTATCATGAATGGGATTTCGCCGCCGATGGTGTACCTGGGCTGACATGGAGAATCGCTTATATATACGGATACGATATTGATGCCGGCGCCGGAGGGGAAGCGCGAGAAAGCGAGTTTTTCAATCAAGTCAAATACACCATTCAGAGCGGCGCAGCTAAAGATTTGTCCTTCAAAGCGCGTAACTCGGTTTATCGGAATACGCGCAACGACTCGGGCTATAGTGTCGAACTCAATGAATGGCGACTGTATGTCGAATACCCTATAAGTATATTCTGACAAGTGCGCCCGCCACCTAGGAAAAGGCCTAGGTGCGGGTGGCGTTTGGGCCAGGAGCTTTGGTTGCCGGGATCATAACCAGCGTGAGAATGACGATCAGTGCAAGTCCCAGCATTACACAGCTGCCGATGAACGCTGCTGAGATACCAGATGAAATGGCAGTTGCGCCGACATTCGATGCCGCCCCGTGGGCGAATACTACGCTAAGAATCCCCAGCCCGAGCGAACCGCCCAACTGGTGTGCGACATTGACCAACCCGGATGCCGCGCCGGCATCGCGGGGGGGCACATCGGCCATGCCTGCAGCAGTCAACGGACTAAGGCTGGCACCTTGGCCCACGCCAATCAAAACCATGGGCAGCGCAATATCCACTAAATAGTGGCTGTGGATTGTGACGCGACTGAGCCAAATCATACCGACCATTGCGAACGAGACCCCTCCAGCCAACAGCCTGAAGTTTCCGAAACGTTTGGTCAGAAACGGAACGGTTAACGCAACGGCCAGTGTCATAAGCGTTGTAGGGAGAAACGCCAAACCCGCTTTACTGGCACTGAAGCCCAGGACCTCTTGAAGGTACTGAGTTGTGAAAAACCAGAACCCGATCAACCCACCCAAAAACAGCATCCGAGCTGCATAGGCGCCAGCGCGAATCCGATGAGTGAAAAGATGCAGAGGCAAGATAGGCTGCTCAGCCCGGGCTTCATGGGCAATAAACATTGCCAGCGATGTCAGGCCGCCGAATATGGCGCCCAGGGTGATCGGGTCTGTCCAGCCAAGCGTGGTTGACTCAACGATCCCGAATACCAGCGCGGTCATACCTAATGTTGAGAGAACAGCGCCCGAAAGATCGAATTTACCGGCATGCAGAGGGGGTTCACTGAGGTAGCGGCGGGCTCCCAGTATCAACGTAACCCCAATGGGTAAATTGATCAGAAAGCCCGCGCGCCACGACAGCCATTGGGTCAACAACCCACCGAGTAATAGACCGACACTGGCACCTATTCCAGCTGCAGCACCGTAGTAGGAAATCGCACGCGTACGCTGGTTTCCTTCTGGAAAGTTGCTCAGTAATAAGGCCAGAGTTGACGGTGCCAGGATAGCTGCTCCGATGCCTTGTAACGTACGAGCGGATAACAACAATTCTGCACTTTGTGCTAATGCAACAAATAAAGAGGCTGCGGTGAAAACCCCTAGGCCGCAAATGAACATGCGGCGTCGGCCGAGGATATCTCCCATGCGCGCCCCCAATAGCAACAAGCCACCGAAAGCCAAGGTATAGGCATTTTGCACCCACGATAGTCCGATCATGGACATCTCGAACGTTTGCCGCAGCTGGGGCAGGGCAGTGATGACAATGGATATATCCAGCACGATCATTAAGTAGCTGCACAGGATGATTATGAGTACAGCAATTTGCCGTGCAGTGAGGTTGGCGTCGGCGCAAGTGCACATAGAAATTCAGTTTCTCGGTTATCGATGTTCGATGCAAAAGCTGGTGCTCAGCACTGTCACCAGTACTGTACTAACCTGTGCGGCGAGCCAGTTGAAGAAATGAGCGTGTGGGTCTGAGAGTTGCATATTGCGCGTCAGGCGCCGGTTTATCGCACCGAGGAGTTCGGCATCAATGGGTTTGCGTGCTGATACCTACCGTTAAATCATACGAGATTAATCTCGTTTTGATTAGTCTGCCTGAGGCGATGAAACCACTGAATGGGGTTCATGAATCAACATTGATATGAGAGCGTTCGCACCGGCGATTTACATCCATTCTTGGCGTGGTTCAGGGGCGATACGCAACACGTGGCGGGCGTTGATACGCGACCCAAGGCATACGTTCTGGATTGATGAGTGTGTTTCAAAGGTCTTTGCCGATTTAGGGGCTAACTCCATCAGCACCTGACCGATAGAGTGATCAGCACCTCAACCGTTGAGTGACGTGGGTATTTAAAAGACACGGCCATATATCACTCGATTGCGCTGCTTGCCCCAAAGATCATGGAGTTTCCTATGCTGACTGTTACCCCAAACGGCTCGCAACCTTCAGTGAAAGGCCCGGCTGATTATTTCACGGGTACCGTGCGCGTTGACGCACCATTCAAAGGCACTGAACCGGCCAGGATCAGTGGTGCCACAGTCACCTTCGAACCGGGGGCTAGGACAGCGTGGCACACACATCCACTGGGGCAGATGCTACTGGTTACCGCAGGTTGCGGCTGGGTTCAAGAGTGGAAGAAACCGGTGCGTACTATCATGCCCGGAGACACCGTTTGGATTGCTCCCAACGTAAAGCATTGGCACGGCGCGACCGCGACTACCAGCATGAGTCACATCGCAATTGCCGAAGTGCTAGACGGCGAAGTTGTGGATTGGATGGAGCAGGTCAGCGAACTCGAATATGCCAGCGCTCAGTAACTGCCTGGTTTGGAACAGTCGTTAAACGGGTAGCTTTTTTAGCGTCTGCGGTAATTTGTCTAGTGCGATCCTCGGTGCCGGCCGCGCTGCCAGCCACGACTTTCAAGAGGTGTGGGCCGAAATTCAATACTGGGTGATCGCATCAGCGAGCAGGCGATAGCTCTCCAGACGGTCGCTGAATCGGTATGTGACTGTAACGACACCGACCTCTTCGCAGCCAAACTCGTTGGCCAGCGCATGTATCACGTCCCGGCAGGTCTCTGGGGAGCCAACCACCATATCGTCTAGCGTCATATCGTACTTGGTGCGATCGCTTGGATTCATCTGTACATACCGCTCGCGTACTTGCTCGGGACTTAGCAAGGGCTCGCGGGGGCCACAGCCGGACATCATTTTGCGATAGGCAGCGGTACTGGCGATCAACCGTGCTTGGTCATCGGTTTGCGCACACACGACCGCCAGCGCCAACAAGCGTTGCGCCTTGGTGCGGTGGCCGGACTTTTCGAGCGCTAGGGTGTGGTGGCCGAAAATTGCGGGGGAGCAGGACCGAGGCGCAATAAACCTGGCCAGCGCCAGCCCCATGCCCAGCCGCCCGGCCAACGCTGAGCTACCCCCACCGGAACCAAGCATCCATAGGGACGGTAAAGCTTCTGCTGGGACAGGCTGCTGCAACGCAGCGTATGGGTGAGCGTTAGGCAGATTTCCTCTGAGAAAGGCACAAAGTTCAGCGGCCTGTCGCGGAAAGTGATCCGTGTGCGACATTTCAGCCGGTTCCGCGAGCGCCATTGAGGTCAGCTGGCTACCTCCAGGGGCTCGCCCTATGCCCAAGTCTATTCGGCCAGGAAAAAGGCTGCCCAATAGCGCGAAACTTTCGGCCACTTTGTAGGGACTGTAATGGGTCAGCATCACGCCACCGCTGCCTACGCGCATGCGCTGCGTCGCGCTGGCAATACGCGTCAGTAGGATTTCGGGCGCGGGGCCGGCGAACTGAATGCTGTTGTGGTGTTCGGCCAACCAATATCGGTGGTAGCCATATCCTTCGCATGCCAGCGCTAGGTCAACAGACGACTGCGCCGCTTTGGCATACGGGCGATCGCCGTGTATGGGTGTTTGATCAATAACGGTGAGCCGCAGATGCACAGAGGTCTCCAAGACAAAAGGCCCGGTCGGAGCCGGGCCATCAGTTAGACAATCAGCTCGCTTGATGGGCGGCTCAGTAGCGAATCATCACCGACTTCAATTCGGTGTAATCATCGATGAACGCCGAGCCGAATTCGCGGCCGATACCCGACGACTTCACCCCACCGAATGGCACGGCAGGGTCGAGCATCGTGTGCATGTTGACCCATACGGTGCCTGCCTCAATTTCTGGAACCAAGCGCAACGCCTTGGACAAATCATTGGTCCACAGACTCGCGCTGAGTCCGTAAGAAGTATTGTTCATCAACTGCAGCAGTTCTTCTTCGGTATCGTAGGGAAAGAATGTCGCGATTGGGCCGAAAGTCTCTTCATTGAGCAACGTATCATTGACCGAATTGGCCAAGATGATCGTAGGTTCTACATAGCAACCTGGCCCATCAATAATCTTGCCTCCGTAAACGATACTGCTTTTCTCAGATCTGGCAGTCTCAAAGAAGCGCGCCAGCTTCTGCTGATGCTGCTTGTTCGTCACCGGGCCAAACTGTGTCGACTCGTCCAGCGGCGATCCAATTTTCAGCGAACCAAGGCGCTGAGCGAGCTTCTCCATGATCGGCTCGATCTGTGAACGATGCGCAAAAAAACGCTCTGCGGCAGCGCAGATCTGGCCAGAGTGCAGAAAGCCTGCTTCGATGATCCCATCGGCGGCCTTGTCCATGTCCACGTCGCGCAAAAAGCCTACCGAGTTTTTCCCTCCCAGCTCCAGTGTCGCTCTGGTCAGTTTGGCGTTCATTGCGCCTTTGCCGACAGCGATGCCCGTCGGTACGGAGCCCGTAAACGAGACCTTGTCCGTACCAGGATGCTCGATCAGTGCTCGGCCGACCGCTCCACTGCCCGTTAACACATTCAGGGCGCCCTGCGGCAATCCGGCCTCAGTGGCCAGTTCGGCAATGCGCAAGATGGTCAGAGGCGTGAACTCACTGGGTTTGATGATGACGCTACAACCGGTTGTGAGCGCCGAGGCCAGTTTCCAGATGGCGATCATGGTCGAGAAATTCCACGGCACGATTCCGACCACCACTCCTACCGGCTCGCGAAGTGTGAACGCTGTATAGCGCTCGCCAGCGAAAGAGGGCAGAGACGGTGTGATGGTCTCTCCGGTGATCTTGGTCGCCCAGCCAGCGTAGTAGCGCAGGAAGTGCGCCGCCTGATCCACTTCGAAGGCACGGGAGATCTGGATGATCTTGCCAGACTGGCAGGTTTCGATCTGGGCCAACTCCTCACGGTTGCGTTCCAGCAAATCGGCCAACTTTAACAGGACAACCGCTCTCGCGGCTGGGCTGGTCTTCGACCAGACTTTAAACCCTTGATTGGCGCTCGCTACCGCGTGATCGATGTCCGCCTGCGCAGCATCGCTGACATGCGAAATAGCTTCACCGTTGGCAGGATTGATTACCTTAATTTTGTTAGAAGTAGTGCTGGCGACATAGCCGCCATCAATATACAAACCGTGGTCGCGTGCTAAAAAGTCGCTGACGACGGGAAGTAGGGAAATATCGCTCATAGTTACAAGCTCCTCAACATACGGGTGGCCGGTTGGTAGGGCGGGGCATGACGGCGACGTTACTCCGTGACAAGCGCTCGTTCTTGACTGAGGCTGTCAGTGACATGACTGTGGCTGCCACGAAATTCGTGTGTCACGCCGGCAGCGGTAATCGAGCTTTCGCGTCAGCGAGTGATTTCGCCGACGGGGTGTTGAGCAAAAGATCGACCGCTCGTTCGGCCACTGCAATGGTGGGGGCGTTGGTATTGCCACTTGGAATCAGTGGAAATATCGAGCAATCGATGACACGCAAGTTGTTTATTCCGTGCACCCGCAACGAGAGGTCAACAACTGATGTAAGCGGGTCTTGTCCCATGCGGCAACTGCCGACTGGGTGGTAAACCGTCTTGCATGTCTTGCGGACGAACTCTTCGAGCCGAGCATCGTCATCGAGCGCTTCGTGCTGACTACTTTGATTTGGGGAGAAAATCGATTTTATTTGGCGTCGTAGTGATGGGGCCTGTAACAGTTTCAAGCCTGCTTTGACGGCTCTGACCTGACCGGCAACATCGTCGGGATGGTGAAGAAGGTTGCCTTCAATAATGGGTAAGTCTCTGGGGTCGGTGCTACGCAACAATACCCGCCCGCGCGATTTGGGCTGCAGATGGCCAACTTTCAGGGTGATGCCGTGTGTCTGTCCTTTACCAAGGCCGTCAGGATCGTCCCAGGTATCCAATACAGGCAAGAAATGTACTTGAACATCCGGCCGGCCGCTGCCGGTGGTGTCGATAAAGGCAGCTCCTTCGAGAATATTAGAGGTGACCACCCCGGACTTGAACGCTAGCCACTGCACGCCGTTTAGGATTGCCTTGAGACCTTTGTCCTGGCCGTAAAGCGAGCTAGGTCGTTTAAGGCTTGCGTTGATCGACAAGTGCAAATGATCGTGAAGGTTCTGCCCCACTGGAAGATCAGCCACTACCTTGATCCCCAACGCGTTTAAATGTACCGCCGGGCCGATTCCGGACAGCATCAGCACCTTTGGCGAGCCGTTGGCCCCGCTGCTGACAATCACTTCGCGGCGCGCATAGGCGATGAGTTCCGTGCCATCGTTGACGCTGAAGGCAACCCCTGTCGCGGCGGCGTCTTCGATTAACACGCGGTGCACCAATGCATTGGTGATCACCTGCAGATTCGGGTTGTCACGAACCGACTTCAAATACGCTTGCGCAGTGCTGGCGCGAGAGCCATTACGTGTCGTGGTCTGGTAATAACCCACCCCTTCCTGGCTCGCGCCGTTGAAATCGTTGACATAGGGAAGCCCCATCTCCTGTCCGGCGCGAACGAAAGCCATTGAAAGCGGGTGACGGTAACGGTTTTCGCTGACTGGTAACGGCCCCTTACTGCCATGGAACACATCACTCAGACTTTCATTACCCTCCGCTTTTTTGAACCAAGGCAGCAAATCATCGTAGCCCCAGCCGTGGCAGCCATAATCGGTTGCCCATGCGTCATAGTCTTGCCGCTGGCCGCGTATATAAATCATGCCGTTTACCGAACTGCTACCTCCCAGAATCTTTCCTTGGGCGATTGTCATTCGGCGGTTAGCGGTTTGCGGATCGGGTTCAGTGGTGTAATCCCAGGTCTTGGTCGGAATTACTTTTGCGACACCAGCGGGCATGCGAACGAACAAGTTTTCGTCTGAGCCACCAGCTTCCAACAGGAGTACTTTGGCGTCGGTAGCCTGCATGAGCCGGGCTGCGATCACGCAACCCGCAGATCCCGCACCGACAATGATGTAGTCGTAAGTGTTGTTGCTCATCTTCACTCCTCAGCATTGAATACGGGCCTTCACACCCTGGAAATATCCGGCGTGGACCGCTGAAGTGTGAGGGAATATTAATGGTGCGACGTAATGGCGCAGGGGGGTATGTGTTTTACCCGTGTTCAATTGCACTTTTCGGGAGGTTTTGCCTTCCCTTCAGGAGCGTTAGGTTAAGCGGCAACCATCGCCTTAAACGATGGCGCCAGCGTATTAATCAGTTTGTTCCCCCAATAATCAAATGATCGACCTTAAGTGTCGGCTGCCCGACACATACGGGCACGCTTTGGCCGAGCTTCCCGCAAGTTGCTCCCCCGTTGTCGAGTGCCAGATCATTGCCCACCATGCTGATCAACCGCATGGTTTGAGGACCGCTACCGGTGAGTGTTACTCCCTTTACCGGCCGCGTGATTTTTCCATCTTCAATCAAATACGCCAATTCACTTTCAAAGGTGAACTGACCGCTGGCAATATCCACCTCGCCACTGCCTAGATCGGCCAAATACAATCCTCGTTTGACACTGCTGATGATCTCCTCCGGACAATATTCACCTGCAAGCATGTAGGTGTTTGTCATACGAGGCATGGGCAGTTGCGAATAGGATTCACGGCGTCCATTGCCGGTACTCTGTTGTTTCATTAGGCGGGCGCTCAGGCTGTCGTGCATGTAACCCGCCAAAACACCACCCTCTATCAACATCGTGCGCTGCCCGGGTTCACCCTCATCGTCAATATGTAAAGAACCACGCTTTCCTGGCAACGTGGCATCGTCAACGATGTTCACACCCGGTGCGGCAATCCGTTCACCCACTTTGCCTGAATATATCGAGGTGCCCATTCGGGCAAAGTCACCCTCGAAACCATGGCCCATAGCTTCATGGAGCAGCATTCCCGGCCAGCCAGGGCCGATTACCACAGGCATAGTACCCGTGGGGGCGGCCTCAGCGTCCAGATTTATAAGAGCCGATTGCACGACTTTACGGACTTCTTCATCCACGCGTGCGTCACTGAACAGACTGAAGTCCGACCGACCACCGAGACGACCCGAGCCGCTCTCTATGCGTCCGTTCTGTTTAACGAATACCCGCAATTGCAGTACGAGCATGGGGCGCACATCCGTCGATAACCGACCGTCATGGCGCATGATCATCACGATCGAATGCGTTAGCTCCAGATAAGCCATTACCTGGAATACTCTGGGGTCGAGCGCGCGTGCCTTGCTATCCAACGATTGGAGAAGGGCTATTTTTTCCGCTACGGCACATGCTTGCAGCGGATCATCAGATGCGTAAAGACCTGTGCAGTTGACTGGCTTCCCGTCCAGCTTGATAGTCGCGTTTCCATAGCTGGCAACGGTACGAACCGAGTGTGCTGCCTCTGTCAGTTGCTTGCGATTGATATGCTGGGAGTAAGCCAGTGCAGTTTCGTCCATGTTCAAAGCGCGCAAACCAAAGCCCTGATCGACTGAAAACTCTCCGGATTTGACCACGCCGTTTTCCATCGACCAATATTCCTGGCGGGTCGATTGCAAGTAAAGATCGGCGTAATCGATTTGATGCTTGTGCACGCTTTTGAATACATTCTGCAAGTCGGAAATATCCAGCCCGTTGGGCACCAGCAGGGTCTCATTGGCAATAGTAAAGTGCGTCAGTTCATGTGATGACATAAGTGTTTTCCCATGGGGTTACTGGCCGGAGATCTGCATCTGGTCAATCAATACCGAGCCAGCACAGAAGGGGCCCTGAGTAATCAAGTCGCTACCCACAGCGACAATTCCGTGCAGCATCTGTTTGAGATTGCCCGCAATAGTGGCGCCGGTGACTGCATACTGAATTTGGCCGTTTTCGACCCAGAAACCTCGGACACCTCGGGAGTAATCACCGGAAAATAAACGTACGCCATTACCTGCCAGGCTGGTGACGAACAGACCCGTCCCGAGTTTGCGCAGCATTGCAGTCAGGTCATCTGTTGGATGGGTGAGACTGCTGCGCCATAGCAGATTGCCTGGACCGGATCCGTTACCCGTAGGGGCTGAATTCAACCGGCGAGCACCATATAGAGAAAGGAGGTATCCCCTGAGTACGCCGTCCTCAACAAGGTATCGCTGTTGTGGTGCGATACCGTCGTTGTCGAAGGAAAAGCTGGCGGTTCCTTTCGCTATAAAGGGGTCCTCATAGACACTCAAATGTTCTGGCATGACGGCCTTACCCAGCTGATCTTTCAAAAAGCTGCTGTCGGTATACAGCGCGTCACTACTGATGGCCTGTGTGAGATGATCCAACAAACTAATGGCGCTCAGCGGATCAAATAAAATCGCGCTACGCCGGCTACCAAGAGGGCGTTGGTCGAGGTAAGCACCAGCACCTAAGCCGGCTTTTCTGCCAATGTCCTCAGCTGACGGCAGTTGTGTCGGATCTGTGGCGGACTCAGACCAGTAATCCAGTTCACTGTGGGTGTCGTTTCGTGCCAGCGCCATTGCACTCAAACTGTGGAGTGTCTTAGCAACCCCATGACTAAAACCTTCGCTGGTTGCGATCAGTTGGAAAGAGTGATTGCTGCTTACCCAGGCACCTTCGCTTTGGACGCAGCCCCCTATACTGGTCAGTCCTGACTCTATGCGTTGGGCAATCGATACGGCCTGGTCTTCTCGCAGATCCCATCGATGGAATAAATCCAGGTCACGCGGCGCATCGCACAAAAGCTCAGCGCTGGCCAGACCTGCAGCAGGATCTTCGTCGGTGTAGCGAGCAATTGCACAAGCGGCCTTGACCGACTCTTCGAGTGCATCAAACCCCAAGTTGGTCGAAAAGACCGAACCTTGTTTGTTGCCATTGAACACTGTTAGCGAGAAGCGGCTATGTGTCTCTCTGACTCGAGAAAGTACACGGTTTTGACGCAACTGCAGCGACAGCCCCTTGCTCTGTGAAACGCTGACCTGAGCTTGGCTCGCTCCGTGCTCCCGAGCCAACGTGAGGACTTGTTCAGCCAGCGCCGCAAGATGCTCGGGGGTATAAGAAAACACATCTGTCATGACAACACTCCGATACGTTTAGCCTAGATTGAGGTGCGGGGCGCTGTTCAGAATGCGTACCAAGTGCTCGCGCATGCAGTCCTGAATGGGTCTCAGGCTTTGAGTTTGGTCGCCGAAAAAAGCTGCACCTTTGATTTGGTATGCCTCGTTTTGGCTGCTCCATAACTCATTGAAGACGCGATACTCTTCGTCAGTGAAGGTGCCAGATGGGGTTCGTTGTTCTTGCTCTGTGAGCCAATTAAAGCGACGTTCTTCACCCTGACGATCCTCGAAAGACCAGCCGCAACAGTGCTGGGCTATGGGAAATAGAAGATCACTGGCGAGTATGAAAATATGCGTCCAGGCATCGGTATCACTTACATGTGGAGGCGGCGACACCGCGTGTATGAGTTTGGCCACTTCGGCGACCGCTGGGTCTTGTGTGGCCGATAGTTGGTTCAATCGAGCGACCAGGTTGATGTAATTCTGTTCGATGGACGGACTTGATCCGAGTTGGTGTTTAACCAGGCTTAACCACTCCTTGCGCAAACCTTCAAGTGATGGTGAAAGGCTAAGCAGGCCTGCCCAGTCGAATGTAGTCTCGTGTAAAAAGGACTCGATCAGTTTGAGTGGAACAAAACTTAAATTTTTACCTGGTTTCAAGTGATCAGAGAGTTGCTGAATATCCTCTGGCCGGTAGGGGCCGACGAAATCCAGCGCCCATGCAAGGGCTGTTGGTAAACCTGTAATACGCTCGAAAATCAACGGGTCCGCAGCGTGAACCATCGCCGCACTGGGTGTGCCGACGCCGTTTTCCCAAAACGGTTCAGGGCTGGCTCGCAATTCTAATCGTCGTGCATGGGTCTTTAATCGATCGAATAGAAACTGCTTGAGTTGTAGGTCGCCGTAAAATGCGTCAAATGACGGAGTGTCGACGGCTGGCACACTTGGTTCGATAAACTGAATACCATAGGATGTGAGCCATTCTTTAAGCTGATACAGCGTCTTAGTACCCAGTTCGCGTGCGATTTCTTGTCCGTCTTTAAATACTAACAAGGCCGGAATTCCACGTAAGCCCAGGCGTCTCATCATTTCCGGATACTGTTCGACATCAAGCTTCGCTACTTTCAAATTTATACTCGGCAAGGCGGCTAATTTGTCAATAATCGGCGAAAGTGTTTTGCAGGGCGCGCACCAAGGTGCCCAGAGGTCGAGCAAAACCACGTCAAGGGCTTCATATATTTCTTGTTTGAAGTTTTCTTCGGTGATTGTAACTATTGACGGCATGATAATTCCTTATCAATTCAGGTCGAGGGTGTGAGAGTGGAATCGCGCCAGAGACTCGTGGTGAGCGACGCTAATGAATGTGCTGTTCGACAACTGCGCAATTAGCGTGGTGTAAATATTAAATTCAGTTTCTCGGTCCATAGCGCTGGTGGCTTCGTCTAGGAAGATATATTCAGGGCGTTGTAGCAAAGCGCGCGCCAGGGCCAGGCGTTGTTGCTCACCTCCCGACAGTGTTTGATTCCAACGTTGATGCACACTCAGGGAGCCGCTCAAGTGAGGCAGGTAACAATCGGTAAGCACCCGACGGCATTCTTCGTCTGCGAATTGGTCCTTGGACTGGGGGTAGCACAACGCTTCTTTTAAGCTACCTGTCGGTATATAGCTCTTTTGAGGAATAAACAGCGAGCGGCGAGAATCGGGTAAATAGAGCCTCCCCGTACCGTAGGGCCATAAGCCTGCGCAGGCGCGCAGCAACGTGCTCTTGCCACTACCTGAACGCCCCGTAATCAGCCAGCGTTGGCCTCGTTCCACGATCCAGCTGTCAAGCTGTACGAGCTTTTCGCCCAAGGGTGTGAATAGCGTGAGTTGTTCACAGCACAGGGCTTGGTGATGGTCGCTTATATATTCTAGTGAACTTTCCTGGCTCTCTACTTTATTAATTGCCCATTGAAAATCACGCAGGCGGTTAGTCAATGCCATCCAATCTGTGAAGCTGATGTATGCCTGAGGGAAAAATGAAAGCGCGCCTGACAACATGCCGTACGCGCCCACAATGGTAATCATGTCGCCATAGGTGATTTTCCCTTCCAGCAAGAGTGGCAAAGCGAGAAGGGTAGGGAGCAAGGTAAATGCGTTGGTGTAGAAATTTTGACCAAACATAACCTTAGAGGTACGCGCCAATAAGATCATGCTGTTAGCCCGGATGCGTGCAAACAGTTCTAAAAGGTGGTGTTTTTCACGTTCACCTCCACGGTAAAACGCGATCTGCTCTGCGTATTCGCGAACTTGCATCCCTTGGTATCTGAAATTTGCCTCGACGGTTTGTCGATGCATATTCAAACCAATCAATGTTTTGCCCAGCCAATGCGACAGCAATATGTTGCCAATGCAGTACAAATAAGCGGCGTAAACCATATATCCTGTCAGGCTGAATGAATACGAAAAAAAATACAGGTTCAGGGAGCCCGCAATCGTCCACAGCAGCAGGGTGTAAGTCACTGTGTTCACGACCACATCGATAACAGCAGTCAAAAGCATCAACGATCGCTCAGTGAACATGCTGATGTCTTCAGCGATACGCTGATCGGCGTTAGTAATAGCACCATCTCGCTCTAAGGCGTAGAAGTGAGCGCTTCGTGTCCAACGCTCTAAGTACATTTGAGTCATCCACGTGCGCCAGCGAATACCTAGATACCCGACGCAGTAAGTACTCACTATTGGCAGAAGCAGGGTTAGTGTGCCGAGCAGGAGACTCCATATAAATAGCGGCTTGGTAGCTTCCCAGTTAAGAGCTATCAGGGCATCGGTTAATTTTCCCTGGATACCATTAAGACTAACAAAGCCATAAGCGCTGGAAAGGCTGATAGAGACAACAACAAAAAGTAGGCCGACTGCACGCCAGCTTTCATTGGATTTCCAAAATGGAAATAACAATTCACCAATAGTCGGTCGATTTGCTTTCGAGTGTATAAGCGTTTCTGACGGCAAGGGGCGGGTGCTCCCATCCACAATGGACGTATAAGGAGTCATAGGTACTTACTCTTCGTGAATCGCAGCTGGAACTCAGGGGCTCGGAGTTGCGTCTGTAACTAAATCTATTCTGGTTAGACCACCTTTTTGAGCGGTGGCCATGACGTGTAGTACCTGTTCATAGCGCACCGACTTGTCGGCGTAAACTCTTAGAATCGGCAGCGGTTGATGGACGGCCGTGACCGCGACCCGTTGTGCCAGTTGTTGCTCGTTCAACGGTTCTTTATTCCAGAGCACGGCTCCATCGGCAGTGATGGATACATCGACAGTTTCGTCTTGGGCCACGATGGCCTGAGCTTCGCCCTTGGGCAGTTCAATCTTCACCGCTTGGTTGATCACAGGAAGGGTAATGATGAAGATGATCAACAGCACAAGCATGACGTCGATCAATGGCGTCATATTGATGTCGTTGACCAGGGCATCTTCACTGTCAAAGGGAGTACCTCGGGACATACTCATCAAGCATTTCCTCCCTGTTTGACTCTCACCAACGTGACCTGGGTATCGCCAGCCGATGGTTCGTTGGCCTGGCCGGGATTGACTCGGGCTCCCGTCAGGAAGAAGGCATGCAGATCATGGGCGAATCGACTTAGTTGATGAACGGCACCTTTGTTATGCCGAGCGATAGCGTTGTAACCGAGTACTGCCGGGATGGCGACGAATAGTCCAAAGGCCGTCATGATCAACGACTCGCCAACCGGCCCAGCGACCTGCGTCAGCGAAGCGTCACCGCTCATCGCAATGACTTTGAGGGCGTGATAGATACCCCACACCGTACCGAACAATCCCACGAAAGGTGCAGTGCTTCCAATAGAGGCGAGAATGGCGAGGCCTGCCTGTAACTTGGTGATATGGTCGTCAAGCACGTCTTTCAGACACCGGGCGAGCCAGTCGCTTAAGTCAAAGCGCTGGTGTAGTTGCGAACTGCGCTGATTCTGGTGTGCATTCGCTGCATGCCCAGCAATGGCAAGCTCCTTGAACGGGTTGTGTTTGTAATGCCCCAGGCTCTCGACACCTTCAACAAACCCACTGGCATGCCAGAAGCACAGTGCGCGCTTTTTCATCCCGGCAAGATGTGAGAGATGAAACGCTTTCACGAGCATGACGCTCCAGGACAAAACCGACATGATTACCAATACGATCGCAATTGATTTGGTCACGTAATCGGCCTGCTGCCAGGCGTAAGCCAATCCTAATTCCTGCATGTTTTATTACCTCCCAGGCTGATTTATCGATTCAAACTAAAGTTCACGGGCTGCACGGCTCGTACGGATATCGCGTGACCGTTTTCCATGTAGGGGGCGCACGACGCACTCATCACCGTGGCGCGCGCCGCCTCATCAAGTTCCTGATTGCCGCTGCTCCGGGCCACCACGGCTGACTGGACCTGGCCTTGCGCATTGATTTGCAGTCGCACGAGCACATTGCCCTCAATCCTTTGACGGCGTGCCTGGCGCGGGTAGCTGGGGGCTGGCACTCGGCAGCCGATGGTTTGCACGTCTTTGGCGCCGGCTGAAGGCAGGTCGAGCAGTGGTGCATTGTTACTGTCAGCCGGCAGTGTTTGCGGTCGGGCCGGTGCGGGCGTCGGAGGTCGCGGCGGAGCCTCGACTAGCGGGAGAGTTGGCGCTGGCTTTGCTGCAGGTTTGGGGGCAGGTTTGGGCCGCGATTTGGGTTGCTCAATGATCTTAGGTTTTTCCTGCGCAACGAGGTGCTGCGCCGTTTCGCTGGTCATGACTTGCGGGGTTAGCTCAGAAATGATGGCTGCTGGTGGTTCAGGGGGGGCAGGGGGACTGATCATCGAGATACGCACGCTGGAAGGCGGCGATGAATTCGCGAGGGTGATTTCGCGGTGGCTCGTTTGCGCGGCCAGTAAGGTCAGCAGGCACAAATGTGCCAGGAGGACCGCGCCAGCGATTGGGAGTATATGAAACGGCAAGCGTCGACGCTCTTGGGGGCCCTTGGATTCCACGGTCCAGACTGGGCAATTGATGCCATCAGTAAACGCAATGTTGAGATTGGTCATTACGGTTTCTCTTCTCATTCTTTTACCAATGAGCGGCGATTAGCACTGAGCATCTGAACGGTCAGTGAGCCGTTTCGGGTCTGCAGCATTTCAAGGTTGCTGCCTATCAGTGCCTGGCGCATCGCCTCGCGTACATTCAACAGCCCTTGAATGGGATGGCTGTGATAATCGCGAGCGCTCTCAGGTTTAAAAACCACCGTGCAGCCACTGATACGACCGATCAGCAATAGAGTTTCACTGAGGTTGTTGGCATCGATTCGAAACAAATGGGCATCATTCAGCTCACAGGACGAGCCTGTACGGCCAAAGCACAGCAGCGAGACGGTCAGCACCGTACTTAACGATCGCGCTTGGAGGTGAAGGCTTATGCGTTCAACAGGTTTCACGGCGGCACACTCTCGTTCTTTTCTATAAGGTTTGTGCAACCAGAAAAGAAAAGTGACAGTGAGTGGGCGTTATTTTTTGGTGACGGGTTTTAGGGAGGCTCAGGCTTTGGAAATACTGATCCAATAACCCGTGGTACGGCTTACTACGACAGGTAATGTTTGCATCAGTGCATCGAGGGCGTAGTCGGTATTGTCGAGGGGGAAAATGCCACTAACCTTAAGTTTTGCTGCGTCGGGCGACAAGCGAATAATACCGGTGCGATAGTCTCGCAAAGCCTCGACTAATTGCTCTAGAGGCTGATCGTTGACTTCGATCAGTCCGTCTAGCCAAGCGCTTTCCGCATTGATGACGATTGGGTGAATGGCGATCTGTTCATCATTTATAAGCGCGCCCTGACCCCTCTGTAATAGCTTGCCGGTGCTGCGATGCGCATTGATTTGGGCGGGCTGTGAAAGCGCTGTAATACGAGTTCCCTCGGAACGCACCGAGACTGTAAAGATCCCGCTGTTCAGGTTGACCTGTCCGTCGCGGGTGGTGATCCGCAGAGGCATCTGCGCGGACGGCGCATCGATATATATTTGCCCCTTGATTAACTGAATATGACGTTGAGTGACGTTCACATTAACGTCAATACTGCTTCGAGCGTTCAAGGTGATGATGCTGCTATCCGCCAATCGAGTAGTGCGGCGCTCACTGGTGCCAGTGTGTAGATCAGCAAACCAACCCGATAAGGGCGTTTGGCGGTCGTACAGCCACCCACTGGTCGAGGCGACTGCGGCGATAGCAAGGGTATTTTGCAAAAATTGCCGGCGACTGCCGTTCTTGTTCAGGGTGTTTCGCAAAGACGGTTCTGCGGCGATTTGCGGCATGCTGCCCAATGCTTGCTCAATGCGTCTGCACGCTAAATCGTGACGAATATCTTCGGCACGCCACCGTTCGAATGCCGCGCGCTGCGCATCTGTCATTTCCCCCGACTGCTGATGCACCATCCACTCAATGGCTTGTTGCGCGGCAGGGTCTGGGGCAATGGTCTTGGACATCGGAGTCATCAATCAGCGTTGAGCTGTTACGAGATAGCATTGGGTCAACGCCTTGGTCATGTACTGCCGTACCATACTGGCGGAGACGCCAAGCTTATCTGCGATCTGTGCGTAGGTCATGCCGTCAAGCTGGCTATATAGAAAGGCTTGGCGCGCTTTGCTCGATAGTCCATCAAGCACCTTGTCGATGGCAACCAAGGACTCCAGAAGCATGTGCTGCTCTTCAGGTGATGGGTGGACTTTTTCAGGCGCAGAAGCCAGCGCCAACAAGTAGGCTTTTTCAAGTGTTTTTCGTCGAGAAACCTCGTAGAGAACACGATTAGCGATGGTCGTTAGCATCGCTCTTGGCTCGCGTACGCTCTCCAAGGCCGGCAAGGTTGACAGCTGAAGAAAGGATTCTGAAGCGACGTCCTCAGCGTTGTATCTGCAGCCCAAACGGTAGCGCAGGCGCTCTGCCAGCCAGCGGTAGTCACTGCGGAATATCTCAGTCAGCAAATCTGGCTTGCCAATCACTGCAATGGACATGACGTATGTTTTCCGTAAACCTTGGCTGGTTACTTTGAGCGCGCGAGCACTGCGGTTAGTGATGCGACAGCGCTATAGATGATGCAAAGTGAGTGCCATTCTAATAAAGACTGTTGAGTGAATGGTTGGTCGACTGTCATCTCTTTTCTTTCGGCGCTGGCAGTTCTTTGTAGCGCCAGGGCTGAGCAGCGTGTTTTGTGCACTAACAGTGCGCCAAAATTGGTCTGCCTGATTACACGCTCCAAAAACGGGCGATTATGAATAGGAGATTGGCTCAGTCCTAAGATTTTTAGGATCTATCGTTAGAACCTGTTCAGCCGCACGGTAGGGCGATGACTTTTTCATGGTTTGGACTGTCACTTTTATATTCTCGTTGCACAAAGTAGGTATTAACACCAAAAAACTTGCTTTGCCGTCGAGGATGCTGATGAAAAGTACTATCCACTGCTGTGCGCTCACGCCTTTGCATTTGGCCGTCGCATTCGCCATGAGCGGAATGCCCGCGTTAGTCTTTGGTCAGTCAGACGAAAATGTGACTGTGGCTCGTAACGTTTATACCGTTCCGGCCGGCGCTTTGAATGATATGTTGTTAAAAGTAGCGAGGCAGAGTGGGCGAACTATTTCGTTTGACCCGGCCCTTGTCTACAACTACAGGGGGAGTGCCGTCAACGGCAATATGACGGTTGAGCAGGCCACTGCTGCCTGTTTGCAGGGGACCGATTTAGTCCTTGACGTCACGGAAAATGGTACGTTGACCGTAACGCGCTCCGCGGAGCCATTAGTTGTAGGTCCGACAACTATTGTTGGCAATGACGCACAACTGCCTGAAATCTCGGTAAGGGGAGGTTCGCTGAGCGATGATGAGTTGTACTACAACCCTTCCAATTCCAGCACGGTATCGAGGACAGACACGCCCCTGAAAGAAACAGCCCAGTCAGTTGAAGTTATTTCTGCGAAGGCGCTTAAGGATCGTCAAGCCACGGATCTTGCTGATGCGCTTAAGAGTTCAGCAGGGGTGCAGCAAACCCCAAGCGCTACAGGCGGTTCAAGTTTTACGATTCGAGGGTTCTCGGTTCAGCAGACGTCTACCAATGGTATTCCGAACCCGGGGGTCAACAGCATACCGGTGCAAGGCATTGAACGTGTTGAAGTCGTCAAGGGGCCGGACTCGATCATGTCAGGCAGTTCCACGCCGGGAGGCACCATCAACATGGTACGAAAAGCTCCGGTGACTGAGGAACTGAGAGCCGTGAGCGTGGAAGTAGCCAGATACGGGGAGTTGAAAGAGGGTCTGGATTTGGGAGGTGCGCTCAATGAGGATCGGTCCCTCAGCTATCGGTTGAATATGTCGAATATGAAATCCGACAAATCGGCTCCGGACTTTGATGGTGAGCGTGAGACTTATGTAGCACCTGCTTTGACTTGGCAAAACGACGGTCGTCGGTTGACCGTTGGCGCTGAATCCAGCAATACCAGAACCGCAGCGCCTCGCTCCACCATTGTCATGGGGGGCAAGCTCCAGAAGCTACCAAGTGAGCGTCTGTTTCCCAGAGATAATGGATTTCAAAATACTAGCAAAACCGGTTATTACGAGTTTTCCCAGGAATTGCTCGGCGGCTGGTCATTCAACAGCAAGGCCACCTATGTCGACGGCACAGAAAACCTGAAGGTGTGGCAAAACGTTGAAGTCGAACCGGATGGTTCTGTGGGGTTTGCCTCGCCCTATGCCGCTAGAATTGATACTAAGTCGTGGAGCATGCAGAACGATGTACGCGGCAAGGTAAATACAGGATTTATCACCCATAAGCTGTTACTGGGTGTTGATTATCAACACATTGACAGTACCGAAGATGATCTCAACGTGATCGATTCGGCTGGCGCTTATCCTCAAGTGAATATCTATGATCCTCATTCCATCGATTTGTTGCCTGGAATAGGCAGCCCAAACTATCGCTGGAATAAATCCCGTGTTCAGCAGCGAGGTTTGATTTTGCAGGATCAATTGGAAATCGGCGATCGAACTCACGTATTACTTGCCGCTAAAAAGGCAGAGTGGATCAGTGACGTGCAGGTTTATGCTGAAGACGGCACTTCGATTGCCCGCGCTGGTGATGAATCGGAAAAATGGGTGCCTAATTATGGCATCAGCTTCGACGTTACTCCGCAGATGACTATCTACGCCAACTTACTTCACGGCTTTAGTGGGACCAGTAGCTTAAATAGTGCAACGGGAGAGCCATTAAAGCCACTGACCAGCAAATCGAAGGAGGCCGGCGTGAAGTTTAACTTGTTAAACGATAGCCTCACGCTTACCTACGCCTACTTTGAGCTGGAAGAGGACAATGTCCCTGTCGAAGACCCGTTCACGCGGCAACCCATCGGCAGTCAATCTCGATCTAGCAAAGGATACGACCTCAATCTGGCAGGTGAGATTCTGCCTGGGTGGAACGTGCAAGGCAGTTACACTCATGTGAAATTTGAAGAGCCGGCTCAATTGGATGGAAATCCTCCTCTTTTTTCTGGGGAGCCGGAACAATCAATCAACGTTTGGACGTCTTATGAATTGCAGGAGGGTATGTATAAGGGTTTAGGTGCAGGCGTAGGTGTTGATGCCTTTAGTGGAACCACAGGGTCCACTTCTTATGAGTCCTATGCTGTTCCTGGGGGAGCCAGTACCGATATTTCACTTTTCTATCATGCACAAGATTATTCGCTCACACTGGGCGTAAAAAATGTGTTTGGCCGAACTCTCTATAATTCGTGGTCTACGGGGGCCTTTGTCCCTTTGCGAGAAGAGCGCAATGCTCGCCTGACATTCACTTACAACTTTTGAGCCTACCCATTCGATGAATGACATAGCAATCGAGCATATCGTCTCGGGGACTCTGCTGCATCTGTGCCGGGAGTATCCGCATTTTTTGAGCCGCGTATTTGAGTCTGTTGAGGACTTACAATCACCGCGACAGGTGCATCCTGTGTTCTACGGTAGTTTTGACTGGCACTCTTCCGTGCATAGCCACTGGTTATTGCTTCGGGCCTTAGATCGCGTGCCTGATGGCGCGCATGCACGAACGATCGTAAAACACTTCAACGACCATTTTACCCCGGTAGCTGTAGAAGGGGAGTGTGCGTTCTTCCGTCGCTCCGACCAAGCGGGCTTTGAGCGACCTTATGGGTGGGCCTGGTTACTCAGGCTCTCGGCACAACTCAAAACCTCGTCGTTGCCGCAGGCGGGTAGGTGGTACGCGACCCTGGCGCCACTGGCAGAATTGGTCGTGCGACGCCTGGTCGATTATTTGCCTAAGCTCGCGTATCCGATTCAGACCGGCCAACACAACAACACGGCATTCACGTTGTTACTCGGGCTCGATTATGCAAGGGCACTCGGTGATGACCCGCTGGAAAGAATACTCAGCGAACACGCGATTTCATATTTCGCCCAAGGCCCGGTCTACCCAGAGTATGAGCCTGGTGGAGAAGACTTTCTTTCCCCAACCTGGCAGCGGGCGTTGTTGATGCAACGTGTTCTAGAACCAGCGGATTATCACGCCTGGCTTTCGTCGTTGCTGCCCTTGTCAGAACAGGCGCGACACCCTCGGCTGTTCATACCTGTGCAGGTTACTGATCGTAGAGATGAGCGGCTGGCACATTTGGACGGACTCAATTTCAGCCGTGCTTGGTGTATGCGCGAAATCGCCCGTAGCTTTCCATCGAACAGTCAGGAATATCACCTATTGACCCACTCGGCCCGACAGCATGTGCAAGCCAGCCAGCCGCATATCTACGACCACTATATGGGTGGGCATTGGCTCGCTACCTATTTGTTTTTAGCCCTTGATATCTGATTGTTATCTCTAAAGAGGAAATCTGGATGTGCGATGCGAATCCACTTCTTTCCAACGATGATTTGCCAGCCTACTCAAAGATCAGACCGGAGCATGTCGGCCCCGCCATTGATAAGGTACTGGCAGATAATCGTAATGCGCTCTCTCAATTGTCTGACTGCATAGCTGCTGGTTTGGATTGGAATAGCTTTGTGCTCAAGCTGGATGAGCTCCACGCTGCGCTAGAAGAGGTCTGGAGCCCAGTCAGCCATTTGAACGCGGTCTGCAGTAATGCCCAATGGCGGGAAGCCTATGACAACGCACTGGCGAAGCTCTCTGTTTACAGCAACGAACTGAGGCAAAACAAGGCCCTATATAACGGCTTCCAATCGTTATTGAATAGTCGAGATTATGTTCGTTTTGATACAGCGCAACGTACAGTAATTGATCACGCTATCCGTGATTTCAAACTGTCAGGCGTACACCTGGGCCCAGCTGCACAAAAGCTGTTTTGCCAATTGAGCCTGGAGCTGAGTGGGTTGGAGAGCCGCTTTGCAAGCAACGTTCTGGATGCCACGCAGTGTTGGAGCCGCTTGCTTGTGGATGAAGCAGAACTGGCGGGTGTTCCGACGGCGGCAAAGGCGTTCATGGCTCAATCTGCGCACACGCGAGGACTGGTAGGCTGGTTGCTGACACTGGAGACACCCTGCGTGCAGGCTATTCTCACTTACGCTCACGACCGGAGCCTGCGTGAGGAGCTGTACTTCAACAATGTTACACGGGCATCCGAATTGGGCCCCAATGCCGGCGTGTTCGACAATGGCCCAATAATGCATCAGATCCTCGAGCGTCGCGCCGAGTTGGCATTATTGCTGGGCTATGACAATTACGCTCAGCTGAGTTTGGCCACTAAGATGGTCGATCTTGTGCCGCAGGTTTTGGATTTTTTACATGAGTTGGCCGCACACAGTCGTGAACGTGCTGACCATGAGTTGCAGAAACTCGCTAGTTTTGCCTCGCAAATGGGTACTGATAGTTTGTGTGCTTGGGACATCGGCTATTTTACCGAGTTATACCAACAACAGCATCTCGCGCTATCCCAAGAGGCAGTGCGGAGCTACTTTCCCGTCGACCATGTACTTAACGGCTTATTTGAGCTCACTGAGCGTCTACATGATGTCCAGATCAATGAACTAAAGAACTTCGATCGGTGGCATCCTGACGTTCGCCTCTTTGAGGTAGTAGAGCATGGAGAGCGGCTGGGACGCTTTTTTCTGGACCTTTATGCGCGCCCAAATAAGCGCGGGGGCGCCTGGATGGACGGCTGTCGTAGCCGCCGTCGAGACGCACAAGGGGCCCTGCATCTACCCGTTGCTAATTTGGTATGCAACTTCACGCCGGGTATGGGCGACGAGCCAGCGCTACTGACCCATGACGAGGTCACAGCGCTGTTTCACGAGTTCGGGCATGTCCTTCATCATCTATTGACTTGTGTGGAGCAGGCAGGGGTAGCGGGCGTTAATGGCGTGGCGTGGGATGCGGTGGAGTTACCGAGTCAGTATCTGGAAAATTGGTGCTGGCAGCCGGAAGTGTTGCGTCGCCTGAGCTGCCATGTCGACAGTAAGGAGCCATTGCCCGAGGATCTATTGGTGCGGCTGACCGATTCCCGAAAATTTCAAGCTGGGTTGGCGACGCTGCGCCAAGTCGAATTTTCTCTCTTCGATTTCGAACTGCATGCCAGCATCCAACCTCAGGACCCTACTGCCCTGTTGATGACTGTTCGCAAGGAGGTATCACTGATCATTCCGCCAGACTATAACCGTTTCGCAAACAGCTTTTCTCACATATTTGCGGGCGGTTATGCGGCGGGTTACTACAGTTACAAGTGGGCTGAAGTACTCGCGGCGGACGCGTTTTCTCGGTTTACCGAGGAAGGGTTATTCAATCCCGTAGTGGGCGAAGCGTTCCGAGATACGGTATTAGCAATGGGGGGCGCGGAGCCTGCACTTGATCTGTTCCGTCGTTTTCGGGGACGTGAGCCTCGGATCAATGCTTTGCTGAAACAGAATGGGCTGAGCTTGTAAATTCGCTGAGCGATTTTCATATCTTAATTAGAGCAGCTCGCTGAGCGCTAGCGTGTTGATGGGCGCATATTTATGCGTTGGGGACGGGCGGCTTTATCGCGGCCTACAGCGTGGTCGACGGCATCGGCGCCAGGCTCTCCGGTGCGCCGCTTGCCTACACGGTGTGGATGTGCGCGCTGTGGGGCGTGCTGATGCCGGTGGTCTACATTGGCCTGCGTGACGCCCGCAGCTTGTTCTCCATCCGTCCCGGAACAGTGACCGCGTTGGTCGGTGGGCTGGTCTCTTTGCTCGCGTATGGAATGGTGATCTACGCCATGAACGAAGCGCCCTTGGGCGCGGTATCGGCATTGCGCGAAACCAGCGTGCTGTTTGCGGCGTTGATCGGCTATGTGTTCCTTGGCGAGACGCTCACCGCCCGCCGAATACTGGCGTGCGTAGTGATCGCCAGCGGCACCCTCATCATCGGCTGATACAGCCAACGGCTCAGGAGCTATGTTTAATGGTCAACGTCTCGCAGGCACCGCTGATTCTTATCACGGGGGGAAGTCGTGGAGTGGGGGCGGCAACTGCCCGGCTCGCCGCCGAAAGAGGTTATGACGTCGCTATCAGCTACGTTGTTAACGAGTCCGCAGCGCTGGCCGTGGCTGCGGATGTAGAAGCATTGGGGCGCAGGGCGTTGGCGATGCGGGCCGACAGTGCGGACCCCCAACAGGTCGCCGATTTGTTCGCGGCCATCGACCGCACATTCGGACGCATCGACGTACTGGTCAATAACGCGGGCATGCTGGCGCCTCAGTCACGCTTGGAGGACCTAGGCTACGAGCGGATGCAGCGCATCTTTGCGGTCAATGCCATCGGGCCAATACTCTGTGCCAAGCAGGCAGTGAAGCGCATGTCTTACCGTCACGACGGCCCGGGCGGCGTGGTGATCAATGTCTCTTCGGCCTCGGCGCGCCTTGGCAGCCCGAATGAGTACGTCGACTACGCGGCGTCAAAGGGCGCCTTGGAGACTTTCACCATCGGGTTTGCAAAGGAGGTGGCCCGGGAAGGCATACGCGTTAACTGTATTCGCCCCGGACATATCTATACCGACATGCATGCCAGTGGCGGTGAGCCGGGGCGGGTCGATCGTGTCAAGGACTCGATCCCCATGGGGCGGGGCGGTCAGCCGGAGGAAGTGGCGCGCGCGATTCTATGGCTGGCCAGCGCGGAGGCATCATTCGTTACCGGTACATTCCTCGACGTAACGGGCGGTAAATGAGTCAAAGGCACGGATCATCGGCTACCTGCGTTCGGCTTGCCTCGCCTTACGACTCAAACCCGGTGTCTGGCCGGTAATGCGCTTGAATGCACGACTGAAAGCAGCCTGGGATGTATAGCCCAAGCGCTGCGCCACCTCTTCAATCGGCAGCCTTTCGAGCGTCAGCCACTGGCTTGCCAGCCGCATTCGCAGTTCGGTGACGTAGCGCAGCGGGGTCGTGCCAATCGTCACCTGAAAGCGGTCCGCGAAGACCGAGCGCGAGGTATTGCAGTGCTCGGCCAGCTGCGCAACAGTCCAGTCGCGGCCCGGTTGTTGATGGAGCGCCAGCAGTGCACCGGCCAAGCGCGGATCGCGCAAGGCGGCGACCAGGCCAGAGGCATTCCCGCAGGCGCACTCCACCCACCCGCGAACGACCATGGCGGCCACCACGTCGGCCAACCGCGCGAGGATACCGGCGAAGCCGATACGCGCGGCGCCGACCTCGCGCTCCATGGTGGTCAGGATCGGCACCAGTCCGGGGTAACGCTGGCCGCCGGCATCAATCAGCATCAGTCCCGGCATCAGCCGACCAAGACCATGGATGCTGCCCAGTTCGAACTCCATGCAACCACTGAACAAAATAGTGCTCGGCGTGGGGCTGGCATCGATTCCGGTATTCACCGCGCTAACGGTGTCACCCAAGGGCGCGCCGTCCAGACGCTCGATGTCTTCAACAGGCACGTCCGAATGGGACGACAGTTGATGGGCTGCGCCATGGGAGATGAACACAGCGTTGCCGGCAGACAGCGCGTAGGTGCTGCCGTCCTCCATTCGCAGTAACGCATTGCCGACGGCCATGAAGTGGAACCAGGCGTGCCCAGGTTTTTCCGCGAAGCCCAAACCGAAGGTCGGACCCGCCTGGATACGCCGGTATTCGACGCCACGCAGGCGCATGCCGCGCAACAGCTCGTTGATGAGATCCGAGGAGAGAGCAAACTGATCTGCAGGCATCGTTCAGGTGTTTTAGTCAAAAAGTAGAGACTTTGGATCATAGATCATCCAGTTTTCCGCGCCTAGACTCGGCTCGCAATGAAGATTGGGAGATTCGTGCAATGACTGACTGTGTATGTAATGCCGTATCCGACCGCCATCCTGGCGTCGGCGCGGATGTAGAGCCTGCGACGCCTGCGTGGATGGCCGTTTTCTCGTTGGCAATGGGTGTGTTCGGATTGCTCACCGCTGAGTACCTTCCGGCCAGTTTATTAACGCTGATGGCTACCGACCTGGGAGTGTCTGAATCGCTGGCTGGCCAAGCGGTAACGGTGACTGCCGTAGTGGCGCTGTTCGCCGGCCTGTTGGTGCCAGGCCTGACCCGCAGCATCGACCGACGTTGGGTGCTGCTGGGTTTTTCCACGCTAATGGTCGCCTCCAATCTGTTGGTCGCCGTTTCCTCCAGCTTCGCGGTGCTGCTGTTGATGCGCATCTTGCTGGGCATTGCCCTTGGCGGGTTCTGGAGCATGGCGGCGGCGGTAGCGATGCGCTTGGTGCCGAGTGCTTTGTTGCCCCGGGCGCTGTCGATCATTTTCAGCGGCATTGCCATCGGCACGGTCGTCGCAGTGACGCTGGGCAGCTATCTGGGCGGGTTATATGGCTGGCGCAGCGCATTCTTCGCCGCAGCGGCGGTCGGCCTGGTGACCCTGGCGTTCCAGTCGTTCACTCTGCCGCGCCTTGCACCGCGCCGGCCTGCACGTCTGCGCACCGTTGTCGAGGTGTTGCAGCGTCCGGGCATTGCCATCGGGATGTTCGGATGTGTGCTGGTGCACAGCGGCCACTTCGCGATGTTCACCTATGTTCGGCCATTCCTTGAAGGGACTACCGGCATCGGCTCGCAAGGGCTGTCACTGATGTTGCTGGGCTTTGGTGTGGCGAACTTCGTCGGCACGCTGTTGGCCGGCAGGCTGCTGGAGCGCCACCCGCTGGCCACTCTGGTGCTGATGCCCGCGCTGGTCGGCGTTGCAGCACTGGCGTTGGTGCTGTTGCCGGCCTCGTTGCCGGGGCAGGCGGTACTGCTGGCGGTCTGGGGTCTGGCTTTTGGTGGTGTGCCGGTGGCGTGGTCGAACTGGGTCGCCAGCGCGGTACCTGATCAGGCGGAAAGCGCCGGAGGCATGGTAGTGGCCTCTGTGCAGTCAGCCATCGCCACCGGCGCCGCCGCGGGCGGTGCAATGTTCAGCCTCGGTGGCAGCGCAGGCGTATTCGTAGCGGCGGCCGTGCTGATGCTGCTGGCCGCATTGCTGATTGCGCTGCGTGTCCGCGTCCCTTCTGCCCATGGCGTTCGCCAGCCCAAGCCCGCGTTGCACCTCTGATCCGGTTGGCCAAACCGTCTCGATCCGTCCGTCAACAGGAGATACCCATGAACAATACGACGTCCCACCAAGGACGCCTCAAATCGTTGCGCGCAGCCGGTATCGGCAATGCGCTTGAATGGTTTGACTGGACCCTGTACGCAACCTTTTCGGTGTACCTGGCAAGCAATCTGTTCGACAAGACCGATGCGCGCTCGGCGATGCTCGCGACCCTTGCGGTGTTTGCGGTTGGCTTTGTCGCACGCCCTGTCGGCGGATGGTTGTTTGGCCGATTGAGCGACCGACTGGGGCGCCGGACCATCATGGTGCTCACCATGCTGCTGCTTGCGATCAGCAGCCTGGGCATCGCGCTTATCCCTGACTACCAGAGCATCGGCTTGTATGCCTCGGGCGCGCTGCTGTTTTTCCAGCTGATGCAGGGGCTCGCCCATGGTGGCGAGACGGGGGTGTCCTACACCTATGTCGCCGAGATCGCCCCAAGCAAGCACCGTGGCTTATGGTCGAGTTCCGTGTATGTGGGGGTGACGCTGGGCGTGATGGCGGCAACGGCCGTGGCGGCAGTGCTGACCTGGCTGCTGGGCGCGCAGGCCATGGGTGACTACGGCTGGAGGATTGGCTTCGCCATCGGTGGAGTACTCGGTATTTATGCGCTGTTTTTGCGCCGTGGTGCCAAGGAGTCTCATGTGTTCGTAGCGCAGCAGGGTCTGGCGCGGCCGCCGCGCAAGCTGTCCAGGGGGGAGATGGTGCGCGTTGCACGTAACATCGTGATGCTTGCAGCGGCCGCCAATGTCACTTATTACGCCTGGGTCACGTTCGGCGCTTCGACGGCGATTGCCCAGGGCATGGACGCCACGGGTGCCTATGTGGCGAGTCTTCTCGCGCAGATCCTCTGTGTGTGCTGGTTGCCGGTCTGCGGGATGTTGTCCGATCGGGTAGGGCGCCGGCCCATGGTTATCGCCTGGGGCCTGGGTGTGATCGTGCTGACCTATCCCATTTCGATAATGGTGACCATTGAGCCCTACACGCTGTTCCTGGCCCAGGTGCTGGGGCTCGGCGCCTGGTCGTTGATCGCGGCGATTTTCCCCGCTGTGCTCTCCGAGCAGGTGCCAACTCAGGCTCGGGCACAGGGCGTCGGTTTGGTCTCGTCGGTTTCGGTGGCGATCTTTGGCGGCACCGCTCCTTATCTGCACAACTATCTTGGCGGCGCCGACCTTGGCTATTTGTACGTCAGCTACGTCATCGGGTTGGGCGTAGTCACTGTGCTGGCAGGGTTTCTTATCGACGAAACGGCTGGCATCGACCTTGCGCACATCGAGGCGCCTGGAGCTCGGCTCAGCGTAAACACATTGGCTGATCGAGCCGCAGAATCAGCCGATCAAAGGAGTACGACTCAATGAATTCAACAGACCTCAAAAACTCCGCTGCACGAGGCGAACGACCGGGCGCCAACGTGACCGTCAGCCAGACTTCGGGGCCACGTCAGGCCGCACGCGAGATTTGGGTCGAAGTCCCTTGCGAGTCAGGCCCGGCGGCCGCCTGGTGCTACTCGGACCGCCGCGCCTATAGGCAGGGTGATTCGGTTTGCCTGTATCTGTCGTCAAACCGCCCGCAAGTGAGACTGCGGATCTATCGTGATGGCGCCATCGCCCGCACGCTGCATACCACTGACAACCTTGACGCGCGATTTCATCCCATACCCTAACGTGCCTATGAGAATGGCTGCCAATGGCCTGTCTTCATGCAATGGTCAATCCCGGCGGATGCCGAGCAGGGTGGCTACATAGTGGAAATACTCGATGGTGCTGACAGCGTCATCGGGCATCACCTGTTCATCGTCAAGGCGCTGCGCAAGCGTGCCGATGCCTTGGTGCTCGTCGCAGCCACCTCGACTTGGGCCGCCTATAACGACTGGGGCGGTGCCAATCATTACTTTGGCCTTCACCCCGGCACGCCGCGTGGCCGCTCACCGTTGCTGTCGGCGCAGCGCCCTTGGGCGCGAGGGCAGGTTTGGCTGCCGGAAGGCGCACCACGTTGCATCAACGCGACCCGGCCTCGCAAGCCAGGGCCGGCACGCTATGAATTCATCGAATGGGCCAGCCTAAACGGCTACGCCAAGTACTACGCGCTGGCGGGGTGGGCGTCTTTCGAAAGACCTTTTTTGGTCTGGGCCGAACAGCAAGGTTATACGGTGCATATCCTGACTCAGGACGATTTGCATCACGACCGGCACGCACTTGAGGGCTACGCCTGCGCCGTCTTCGTAGGGCACGACGAGTACTGGACGCGGGAAATGCGTGACCATGTCGACGCCTTTGTAGAGGAGGGCGGCAAGGTGGCGCGCTTCGCCGGCAATTTCATGTGGCAGATCCGCTTGGAAGATGAAGGACGGCGGCAGGTGGCCTACAAGTACGACGCCGGCGCGCTCGATCCTGTGGCCGCTACCGAGCCTCATCGGCTAACGGGGGCCCGGGAAGATCCGCGGGTAAATCACCCCGGGGCAACTACGTTCGGGGTAAATGCTCTGCGCGGGATATACGCCAGCTTTGTAGGAATGGCTCCGCGCAGTCCTCGCGGGTATACCGTCTTCAGGCCTAAGCACTGGGCGTTCATGGAGACGGGCCTGGGTTACGCGGACATGTTTGGAGGCGAGGCCAACATCTTTGGCTATGAGGTGGATGGCCTGGAATACACGTTCGTCGACGGCCTCCCGGAACCGCTCTACACAGACGGTGCGCCCTGCGGATTGCAAATCCTCGCAATGGGCTGGGCGACGAATGCCGAGCATGGCCGGTCCGAGGATGCCTATTCATTCATGCTCGGCGATGGCGACGCCCGGTTTCGTGCTTCCATCCTGGCGCCCGACCTTAGCGACGCCAGCATCGATTTGCATAGCCGCGGGGCCGGCATGGTGGTGCACTTCCACAAAGGTCGAGGTGAGGTCTTTACTGCCGCCACGTGTGAATGGGTACATGGGCTCATGCAAGCAGACATTTACACCGTGATGATCACCAAAAATGTGCTTGAGCGTTTCTTGCGCAATATGTAGCTATCGAGAGCTGGATCCGGAGCGTGCTTAACCACCGTTGGCGTTGTTGAGCTGCAGACGTTTGGAACGGCCGCCAATGCGTGCAAGTCTATCTCTACCTACTCATTTAGTAAGGTATAGCGCCATGGATAAGACCATCACCGTGGATCAATTGGATACCACCGACCTTGGATCAATCAACGAAATAGGGTTTGGCGAAACTCATACCAAACTGTGCCTATGGCGTGGCGAGCAGGTCTTCACTCACTAGATGATGAGCGAGGGGCACCCACGATCAGAATGTCCGACGCCTATGCGGGCAGTTGGTCAATCCTGACAATCAGGCCACAGTGGCCCGTGTTGAGATAATGGTGCGCGAACAACTGAAAAAATTGGGAAGGCGGGCGAGTTTTATCCCGCTGAGGAGACCAACTCTCGTCAATAGCAAAGCAGTACTGGCCATGCGTGGGGAGCTTTTGGGATTACTAACTCATTTCTATAACAAGACGGAGCAGACCACAGTTTATGGATATCGAATTTCGCGGTAAGGGCATGCGCGAGACCCGTCTGTAGGTACATGCGATGAGTACGGCGTAAGCGGGATTATCCGCTTTGACGAGCTGGCCGAAGCCCATCTCAGGATTGCTGAGTCGCACCCAGGCTTTAAACCGCTATTCTCGCTCGATGACTTGCACCAAACCCGCTACACCCGGGGCATGCGCGCAACTGGTCATGATGACCTCCGGGTTAGGACAAGCGAGTCACTTCTGGTGCGTCCCGTTTCCCGCTCCAATCTCCTGGTTTGTATTCCCTGTATCGTCAATCTGCGGTTATTCGCGGAGCGTTTTGCCGTAACTGATCTAAGTAGTCAGCCCATTGTTGAGCCGCTTCCCGGCGCTGTACCAGCAGTTGTGCGCGCGCGTATACAGCCCCTAGCGACCCCGGCATCCGGTGGGATAACGACAGTTCGAGCACAATTGGATCGATGCCCAAGTGCTCGTGGGCAATGGTCCTGTAGGTCGCGCGAAAGCCGTGAGCAGTGATGTCATACTCCGGCCAGATACGCTGAAAGGACTTGAGCATGGAGGTCGGATTGATAGGGCGACCCGGATAGAACGGCGAGACGAACACCCAGCCTTTGCCTTCTTCATCCACCACGCGGGTTTTACTTAGCTCGCGTAACAGAACCAAGGCTTGTTCAGGCAACGGCACGATGTGTTTGCTCTTGTCCAGATGCTTGGTCTTGCTCACCACATAACGCCAATCGGCGCCCACCAAGTCGACATCTTCCCAGCGCATTTGCACCAGTTCGCCTGGGCGGACCGGCAACATGACCAGCAGGCGCATTGCGGTGGCAACGCTGCCGTCGTTGCAGTCATCAAGGCGTAGAAGAAACCTGCCCAGGTCGGATGGCCTTTCGATCGCGGGGTTGCTGGTCACGACATGCCGGATCTTCAACTCCTCAATGTTGCTGAGCGCCACATTGCGTTCCACCCATCCGCGCCCCTCGGCAAAGCCCAGGACGGCACGGATGATGGTACGTATGCGCCGGGCCATGGCCATGGTGCGCTGGCGGCGCAACTCCGTAATGATTGTGGTGATGTGCTCCAGCTTGATCTCGCTGACCGGTTTTTTACCAATTGCGGGCAAGATGTGGTTGTTCAGCGCTCCGTTAACCCCCGAGATGGACTTGGTCACCAATTCGGCAGACTTGAACGCCAACCATTGCTTGGCTACGTATTCGAAGGTGCGCACCTCGTTTAGCAGGTGTGCTTCGATCTTGGCGGTCTTGGCCTTGAGCGGTGCGGTGTGGTTAGCCACGTCGCGGCGCGCGCCGCGGGCAATGTCGCGCGCCTCCTTGAGACCAATGTCGGGGTAAGCGCCGATGGAGAAGCGGTTTTCCTTCCCATGCAGCCGATACTTCAATCGCCAAACCTTGGAAGGGGATTTGCCGACCTTACTCGACGCCCTCACCTCCAAGTAGAGGCCAGGAACTTCGCCATCGGCGTGTTTGCCAGGTTCGGTCAGCGAGCGGATCAAGGCATCGCTGAGTTTTCGTTTGAAAACGACCACATTATCTAGGGGCATCGGTGGGGGCATCCTTTTTAAGGAACCGAAATTTGCCCCCAATTATGCCCCCATGAGTCGTGGAATCCACTGGATTTAGACAGGCGGCAATGGACTAAAATTACCATTAACCTATTGTTATAAAACGGTTTTATGGAATTTACTGGAACTCCATTACAGGCTATCGGGGTCCCCGAAGAACATCTGAATACGCGACCGCAACCAGCGCTCCCCCGGATCGTTATCCTGTGAACCGCGCCACGCCATGTGCAGTTCAAAACTGCGCACCGGCAGCGGCGGGTCTTCTGCGCGCAAGCCGCCGGCCGAGGTCAATGCTTCGGCCGCGTAGTCCGGCACGGTGGCGAGGATGTCGGTGCCGGCCAGCAAGGTGCCCAGGCCGTTGAATTGCGGCACGGCGAGTACGACGTGGCGCTTGCGCCCGAGTTTTTCCAGCTCTTCATCGATAAAACCGCTCAGGTCGCCAGCGAACGACACCAGGGCATGGGGGCGGGCGCAGAAGTCGTCCAGGCTCAAGGAACCGGGCACGCTGTCGGCACGCAGGAGTTTGGGTAGGCTGCGGCGCAGCACTTTGCGCTTGGCGTTGGCCGGCAGGTCGGCGGTGTAGCTGACGCCGATGGAGATTTCGCCGGAGGCCAGCAGGCTCGGCATCAGGATGTAATTGACGCGGCGCACCACCAGCACGATGCCGGGGGCTTCGGCGCGCAGGCGCTTGAGTAACTGGGGTAGCAGGGCGAATTCAACGTCGTCGGACAGGCCGATGCGGAATACCGCATTGCTGGTCGCCGGGTCGAATTCGGCGGCGCGGCTGACCGCAGTGGAGATCGAGTCCAGGGCGGGCGAGAGCAGGGCAAAGATTTCTACTGCGCGGGCCGAAGGTTCCATGCTGCGGCCGGTGCGTACGAACAACGGGTCGTCGAACAAACCGCGCAGGCGCGACAACGCGGCGCTGATGGCCGGCTGGCCGAGGAACAATTTCTCGGCGGCGCGGGTCACACTGCGCTCGTGCATCAAGGTTTCGAATACGATCAAGAGGTTCAGGTCGACACGACGCAGGTCGTTACGGTTCATCTTGTGTCCTGGAAGAGTCAGCAAACTTGACGAGAGCAGTCACAGGGAGCCCTCGGGTTCCCTCTTGAAGCATGACCGGCATGAATCTTACGGGGAAAGACTGGTACTCTGCACCGGCTAATTGAGTTTTCCTACGATACTTAGGGTCTATTCATCAGACGCGGAATCAATGACAGGCATGTCGACTATTAATGGTGACCGATGGTCTTGCCAGGAAAGCCCAGATAAAGTTCATGGCATTAGAGGTTAATTTGGCGAGGTTTGCGATGTCCCGCACGATCCGTTTTCACAAGTTTGGTCCGGCCGAGGTGCTCAAATGCGAAGAGCATGCAGCCGCGCTGCCCGCACCGGGCGAAGTGCAGGTGCGTGTCGAAGCGATTGGCATCAGTTGGTATGACATTTTGTGGCGTCAGAACCTGGCGTCTTCCCATGCACGTCTTCCCTCTGGCCTGGGCCATGAGATGGCAGGGGTGGTCGTCGCTTTGGGCGATGGCGTGGAGGATTTGGCCGTGGGCGATAAAGTGGCCAGTTTTCCGGCCGAGAGCCCCAATGACTATCCGGTGTATGGCGAGCAGATCGTCCTGCCTCGTTCGGCCCTGACGCGCTACCCGGACGTCTTGACCCCCATCGAAGCGAGCGTGCATTACACGCCGCTGTTGATTGCCTATTTTGCTTACGTGGATCTGGCACGGGTCAAACCCGGGCAGTTTGCGTTAGTCACGGATGCTAGCCACTGCGCCGGTCCGTCCTTTGTGCAACTGGGCAAGGCGCTGGGTGTGCGAGTGATCGCTGCGACCAAGGACAGCGCCGAGCGTGAGTACCTACTGTCCCTCGGGGCCGAGAAGGTGATCGCCACCGAGGAGCAGGACCTGCTTATGCAGATCAACAAGTTCACCGACAATCGCGGCGTCGACGTGGTGTTCGATGGTTTAGGTGGCCCGCAGATGTCGTTGCTAGGCGATGTGCTGGCGCCGCGCGGCAGTCTGGTTCTGTACGGGCTGCAAGGCGGCAACCAGACGCCGTTCCCTGCGTGTGCGGCATTCCAGAAAAACATTCAGTTCTTTGTGCACTGCATCGGCAATTTCACCGGCAAGCCGGAACTGGGCATTGTCCAGGATCAGGTCGCTTTGCAACGGGCCTTGCGTGACATCAACCAGCTGACCGCCGACCGCGTGCTGGTGCCGCTGAAAACCACGGTGTTTCCGTTCAATCAGTTCGTGGAAGCGCACCGCTACATGGACGAATGCCCGTGCCGGGAACGTGTAGCGTTGCAGGTTGAAGCTGTTTAGCGCGTAGGAAGATTCGTAATCAGCTGGTTCGATCCAATGGCGCATGGGGCAAATGCGCCATTTGACAGGGCTTAAGCCTCGCCCCCCATGAGGTGCCGATCACGCCCTTCAGCCCCTGAATCCTGCCCTGGTCCCCTGACGCCGCACTGAAACCCAGTGCGGCGTCGTCGTGTATGCCCCTTCGGTACCTCCTCGGCTGTTCATCTGCACTGGTTTTCGACCAACTTCTGTATCTATTAATCATTAATCCAGCACTGATAATTGCGACTTCACATTCATCTCAAGGATTGAGCAATGATTGAATTCATGATGCGGCTACCGATGGTCACCCGAACTATGGGTGCGTCAATCAACTGGACTTTTGGTGTAAGACGCTTTGAGGGAAAGTCACAGCGCCAGGACCTGGAAAGTTGTTTGAGTGTATTTGTCGGATGCTTCTTTAAATAATTGGTTAGAAGTGTGTAGGACATTGTCAGAGGCTTCCTAGGGGTGGTCGATAGAAGCGTTTTACCCATCTATATCATTGGCTTGCGTGTGTTTCATTGGCCGTTTTGTGCAGTGGGTAATCCCAGTCATCCCGTGACTCGGTGCTAGTGTCTATTCATTGGCGCACGGTGCGAAGCGCGAATTTCCTACACGCGCAATGGATCAAGCAGACACTCTTAGCAGTAGCTTGAAACTGATATTTCAACTCAGGTAGTACAACTATGAGCACTATTCACGAACAGGCTATGAATCATGTTTATCAGCAAGTTCTGCAACGTTTGATCGGGCACTTTACTCGTTCGGGCAGGACGGCACTCCAGTTGTTGGTCCAACGCATTGTGGTGGCCGCAGGAGGCATGGAGCAGGTCGGGGATTACAAAGTGCTGGTGGCTCACGGCGCAGGCGAGGTCAGCAGTTACACCCTGGCGCTGTTGCGCGCCGCGCAGTTGACCATCGCCGGCCGCGCACCCCGGACTTTCGATTTGCGCGTGGCGACGCTGCGTCATGCCGGTATGACCGAGGGGCAGCTCGAAACGCTCAATCAGGGTTACAGCCGCCTGTTTCTCCATGATGATCCGCGTGTCGAATTGCTCATGGTGGAAAACCAGGAGGTGCATCCCTTCAATCACCTGCGCCCCGCATCTGCGGTCGGGCGTGCGAACAGCCAGCGCAATATGCTGATGGTGGGCCATCTGAGCTCCGGTGATTGTCGCGCGACATTGTGCAATGAAACCTACCTGGCCCTCGGCGATTTCTACCAGCGCGTCACGACTTGGAACGGCGGCGTTCACGCGTTGGTCAGCGGTGACTCCCCACGCAAGCAAAGCCAGTTTCTCGCCTGGCTGAAAAGAACCGCCGAAGGCGCTGGCGTCCCCCCCGCCAAGGGGCGCGCGCGGTCGCTCACCGAATTGTTCGCACGCATGGACGAGTGGAGCACCGGTTACTACCGCGATGTTTATGGCGAACACTACGTGGCCCATGAGAACCCTAGCCCTTCGGGACACCGCCATCTGGCTTACATCGGCATTGACGATCTGCTCAAGGACGTCGACTTGCAATCCGCGACGCTGTTGTCCGATTTCATGGCCTATACGCCCGACCCGCTGGGTTTTCACTTCAGCCATCCAAGCTATTCCAACCCGTTGCTGATGGCCCACCTGCGCGGCCTGCAGGCCGAATGTCTGCGCGATCTCGATTATGAAGATGGCGTCGACGGCTTCATCCAACAGTCGGCCCAGTACATGCGACGCCTGCACATGCCTGAGGAGCTGTTCGCCGAGGCCAGTTCCCGTGAAGGTCGTTTATTGGCCAGTACCTTCGCTCAGCAATTCTTCGGCCTGGATGAAACTCAATTGATCTGTCTGTTGTTTTCACCGTTCATTCATCACGGTCAGCGGCTGGAAGGTTATTTGCGCCAATGTCATCCCGGCATGCTGGTAGCACTGCCTGAACTGCACAAAGCGTTGCAGGGCAAACCATCGGCCGAGATGCTGCAACAATGGTTCACCGACACCAGCGGTTTACCCCTGCCATTGTTGCAACATCTGTATCGCAAACGCCCCTTGACCTGCGCCAATGGTCAGCTGCGCACTGCCCGTGCCGTGTCTCATGGCGCGACACCGGCCTTTCAATTGTCCGGGCGATGACCCTTCGCGGCGAGCGCCAGGCGGATTTCGCGTATCAGGCGGTGTATCGCTACATGATCAACCTGATCAACGAAGTCAGCACGGACACCCGAGTCAAGTTACCGTCGCTGCGCCAGTTGGCCGCTCGCCTGAACGTGTCGATCTCAACGATCCAATACGCCTACTCGTTGCTGGAGAAGGAGGGGCGAGTGTATTCGGTAGCCAAGTCCGGTTATTACGCGTGGCCGATGTCGGCCAATCCGACAGCCTGGCTGGGTGGAGACTTGCTCGACCGGCTCTATGCCGCTGCCCGGCGCCCTGGAATGCTAGTGCTCAGCGGCGATGAGCCTGCGCTAGAGGCTTCGTTGAATGCCACTTTGCTGCGCCTGGAGCGCGAACTGGTGCGCCAGTATCCCGGCCAGCTGCAACCCTGGTCCCAACCGTGCGGGGTGTGGGAGCTGCGGGCGGCGCTGGCCGCGCGTTATACCTCGTCACCCACGCGGTGCTGGCATGCCGACGACGTATACATCGGTGCCGACTTGCGTGGCGTGCTGGATATTCTGATCGAAGTGCTGGGGCTCAAAGGCACCACGGTGATCGTCGAGTCGCCCTGTGATTGGCTGATTCTGCGGCTGCTGCAGGACGCCGGTGTGCGCGTTATCGAGCTGCCCTGGACCGCGCAAGCGCGCTTGGACAGCGAAAACCTGGAGCGACTGTTGCGTGATGAGCCGGTGCACCTGGTATTACTCTCGTCGGCGGTCAGCCTGCCTTCAGGCGTGGCGATGTCGGCCGAGGATCGCCTGGCCGTGGCGCGACGCTTGGACCACTACGGATGCTGGCTGCTGGAAAACGACAGTCTCGGCGAGTTGAGCCTGGAGGTGCCGCATACGCCATTGCGCGACCTGGTCAACCCGGAACGGCTGATCGTGTTTTCGTCGTTCGAGAAAATCCTTGGATCGGAAGCGCCCTACGGCTACTTATTGAGTCGACGCATGAGCCGAGAGTTGCAGCGCCAGTTCCTGTTGCGATCTTTCCGTTTATCGTCGATCCGGCAGCGCGCCATCGCCCGTCTATATCAGAGCACTCGCATCGACCAGCACCTGTGTGATTTGCGTCAGCAATTGCGCGAGCAAGCCGCGCACATGGGGCAGCGTCTGACGCTGCACCTGGGGGAACAAGTGACGTACCGCGTGCCTGCGGCCGGGGCCACGTTTTGGCTGGGTTCGACCCGCGCGGTGGACATGCGCAAGGTATTCCAATATCTGTTGGCGCGGCAGGTGGTGATCGCCCCGGGGGAGCTGTTCAGTGTCAGCGGGTTGCATCATCAAAATCTGCGCCTGAACCATACCTTTCACGGACAGCCGAGCCTGGAGAGTGCGCTGGCGGCATTGAGTGACGCATTGCGCCAGGCGCAAACGGGTTGAAAATTCTGTTGAGTGTGTAGGATCGATACCGTCGCGCGGTAGTCCAACTCTCAGTAAACTGGCATTTTTTCCGAATTCTTCCTTTCCGAGGTTTATGCATGACTATCAGTCCTTTTGCGGGCAAACCGGCGCCGGCCCAATTGCTGGTGGATATCCCGCGACTGGTCACGGCTTACTACACCGGCCAGCCTGATGCAGCGATCTCCACCCAGCGCGTGGCGTTTGGGACCTCCGGGCACCGTGGCAATTCGTTCGAGCTGAGCTTCAACGAATGGCATGTTCTGGCCATCAGCCAGGCCATCTGCCTGTACCGCGAAGCCCAGGGCATCAACGGCCCGCTGTTCGTCGGCCTGGATACCCACGCGTTGTCCACGCCCGCGGGTGCCAGCGCACTGGAAGTACTGGCCGCCAACGGCGTCCACGTCATGCTGGCCGAAGGCGACGAATACACACCGACCCCGGCCATTTCCCACGCGATCATTTGCTATAACCGCGGGCGGACCAGCGGCTTGGCTGACGGCATTGTGATCACGCCGTCCCATAACCCGCCGCAAAGTGGCGGCTACAAGTACAACCCGCCTAACGGTGGTCCGGCGGACACCCACGTCACCAAGTGGATCGAAGCCAAGGCCAATGAGCTATTGGCCAACCGGCTTGCTGGGGTCAAACGCATCACCCACGCCCAGGCGCTCAAAGCCGACACCACCCATCGCCATGACTACCTCAATAGCTACGTGGCCGACCTGATCAACGTGATCGATATGGACGCCATCCGCAGCGCCGACCTGCGCCTGGGCGTCGATCCGTTGGGCGGAGCAGGGGTGCGCTATTGGTCGGCGATTGCCGAGCACTACCGTCTGAACCTGGAGGTGGTGAACACCGAAGTCGACGCCACCTTCCGCTTCATGAGCGTCGACTGGGATGGCCAGATCCGCATGGACCCGTCCTCCAGCTACGCCATGCAAGGCTTGATCGGCCTCAAGGAGCGTTTCGACGTGGCCTTCGCGTGCGATCCGGACCACGATCGCCACGGCATCGTCACCCCGTCCGGCGGCCTCTTGGCGCCGAACAACTACCTGGCCGTGTCCATCGATTACCTGTTCCAGAACCGTCCTGACTGGCGCGCCGATGCGGCCGTCGGCAAGACCGTGGTTAGCAGTGGCCTGATCGATCGCGTGGCCGCGCGCATCGGCCGGCGTTTGTACGAAGTGCCGGTGGGCTTCAAGTGGTTTGCCGACGGCCTGTTCGAAGGCTCCCTGGGCTTCGGCGGTGAAGAAAGCGCCGGTGCATCGTTCCTGCGCAAAGACGGCACGGTGTGGAGCACCGACAAAGACGGCTTGATCCCGGCGTTGCTGGCGGCGGAAATGACCTCGCGCAAAGGCCAGGACCCCAGCCAGCTGTACCGTGGCCTGACCGATGCCCTGGGCGAACCGTTTGCCATTCGTGTCGACGCCAAGGCCACCCCAGCGCAAAAAGCCCTGCTGGGCAAACTGTCGCCGGAACAGGTGACCTCCACCGAACTGGCCGGCGAGCGCATCCAGCAGATCCTCAGCCATGCGCCGGGCAACAACCAGGCCATTGGCGGCCTGAAAGTGATGACCGAAAACGGCTGGTTCGCCGCACGCCCATCGGGCACCGAGGACATCTACAAGATCTATGCCGAGAGCTTTGTGGGTGAAGAACACCTCAAGCGCTTGGTGCAAGAGGCGCAGGTGTTGGTAGACGGCGCCATCGCCGAATAACACTGAAACGCTTTGTAGGAGGGGGCTTGCCCCCGATGGCGGTATTTCAGGACTGAAATACCGCCATCGGGGCAGGCGTCGCCGCCGATTTTGGCTGTGAGGCGTCAGGTCAAGCGAGATCGACCAGCACGATCTCACTGTCCTCAATGGCCGTAACCCGTAGCAGCTGTTCATCCTCAATCGCTAAGCCATCGCGGGCGTGCGCCCGTACACCATTAACCTCAATCACCCCGGTGGCCGGCACCAGATACGCTCGGCGCCCGCCCTCCAGGCGGTACTCAGCAACTTCACCGGCTTTCAGGTTCGCCGCCACCAGGCGCGCATCCGCACGAATGCGCAGGCTCTCGCTATCGCCGGCCTTGCCACTGGCCAAGGTGACGAAGCCTTCGCGCTCACCCTGTGGAAACGGCTTGGCGCCCCAGGATGGGGGCAGGCCTGCTTCATTGGGGATAATCCAGATCTGGAAAATCTTGGTCGGTGTGGCTTCCAGGTTGTATTCGCTGTGGGCGATCCCCGTGCCAGCGCTCATGACCTGTACATCGCCTGCCTCGGTGCGGCCTTTGTTGCCCAAGTTGTCGGCGTGGCTGATGGCGCCTTCGCGGACATAAGTGATGATTTCCATATCGCGGTGCGAGTGCTGGGGAAAGCCCGTGCCCGGGGCAATAATGTCGTCGTTCCATACCCGCAGGTTGCCCCAGTGCATGCGCTTGGGGTCGTGGTAGTCGGCGAAGGAAAAGTGATGATGGGCGTCGAGCCAGCCGTGGTGGGCGCCGCCCAGGGCGCTGAAAGGTCGCAGTTCAAGCATGATCGTCTCCTATGGATGGTGCCTATCATCCAGCAGCGCTTGATCGAGAAAAAGCGTAAAAAACGCTCCATTCTTATCGACTGATTCGATTGGATTGCCGCGTTTCAACTTTCACTTCATCGCCTAACTGCCTGATGGCACAGCAATTGGCTGGTACTGCGCGGCGATTCCGGCGACCATGGGGCACTGCTCACAGCCCAGCCCATTGCAGGAGTCCGCGTGTCGCAACAAAAGCCTGATCTGCCCCCAGAACTGCTACCCCTGGCTCAGATGCCGTTGTTCAAACGCCTGGCGGCGCGCCTGTTTGGTCATGGCCTGACCCGTCTGCGCGCCCAGCACCGGTTTTCCTGGCTGCACGGGCAAGCCGATGGTTTTCGCAGTGGGCATGAAGCAGGCGTGGAATACGGTTATCGCGAGGGCAAGGCCGATGGCATCGAGGAGGGGCGACAAGTATTGCTGATCCGCGATTTCCGCCCGGACGAGCACACAGCTCCCGGGATAGACGACAGCCTGTTCGATGACTGGCGCCTGCCGCTGACCGCCGATATCAAGAAGCGCATCAAGGCCGACGTCGCCCGTCTCCTACCGCTCCACGCTCAACCGAGTACCGCGCAGTGGAAGATGATCTTCAGCGAGACCCCCTCAACCTCGGTGATCGCCGGGGCTGGCGCGGGCAAATCCACGTCATTGGTGTTGCGTATTCTGCTGCTGACCCATTACCTGGGCTTCGAGCTCAGCTCGATGACCGTGGTGACGTTTACCCGCGAGTCACGCCAGGATTTCATTCGCAAGCTTATGGAAATTATGAGCCTGTGGGGCCAACCCCTTGATCCCAAAGAGGCACAGGCGGTGGTGCGCACCTTCCACTCGCGCATCCTGCCGATGGTGCACAGCCTGCCGGGCTTCGAGCGTTTGCAGGCGTTCGAAAACCTCAATGCGGGCTTCGACGATACCGACAGCAACCCGTTCGATCTGCGTATCAACGATGCCCAGTGCCAGCACCTGAACGCCTGCTACCAGCGTCTACATCGCCAGCATCCGCGTTTTCGCGAGTTGATCGCGCCGCTGGCGCGCCACGGGTTACAACTCAAAGAACTGGAGCGCGACCATCCGGACGTGCAGAAACGCGTGGCAGTGACTGAGCTGGCCGCCCAGCGTGACGAAGAGCTGTGCGATTTCATCGAGGACCTGTGGTTTCGCGCCGGGGCCTGGCCGATCAAGGGCATTGAGCCGAATCGCCAAACTGTTGAAATCAATGGCGCGCATTTCCACTGCCATGGCTACATTGCCGAATTGGACGCGTGGGTAGTACTGGGCTTCGACCCACGGGAAAACCCCCAGGTCAGCCGCCCCAATGCCAAGCTGTCAGTGCGCGCAGAGTGGGCGGTAAAGCGCACCCTGTTTCAAGCTTTCTGTCGTAAACCATTGATATGGCTAGATAGTTATGAATCGTCCAAACGCATGCTCAGTTGCCTGGCCGACGATGCCAGTGCCGGGCCAGGGTTTGATTACAAGGTCAAGGGTGAGCTGACATCGGCGCCGCTGCTGGACTGTTTTGTCACGGCCGCAGGCTTTATCGAGAACCTCGGACTGGACGTGCCCAGCGCCGTAGGTCGCATGAGCTTCGCCAAAGATGACCCGGACCGCTTGTTCTTCGAAGCGTTGAGTATTTTCTGGAAGGCGTTGGAAGACCATTTGCTCGACCAGAAGCCACCGATCATGACCTACAACCGCATGTTCTCGCTGTTCGGCGAAAACACCCCGGAAAACCTCAAGCTGCTCAGCGACCCGCTGTTAAGACCGTTGTCCCACTTGATGATCGACGAATTTCAAGACGTATCACCGCAAATCGTTGGATGGATTCGCGCCAGCCTGCGGGAGATCCGCAGTCGCGGCCCGGCCATGCACGTGGGGCGCGGCGCGCAATACTCGTCGTTGCTGTGTGTGGGTGATGACTGGCAATCGATCTACGGCTGGCGGGGCAGTTCGCCCAAGTACTTTATGGCCTTCGACCAGGAATTCCCGTCACCGAGCACCACCCGGGTGATGCTGAGCGAGAATTACCGCAGCCACCAGCACATCATCGACGCGGCAGAGCACATCGTGCGTGCCGCGCCGTCGATCCCGGGTAAGAAGGCCAAGGCCAGCGGTGCGCCCAAGGCTCTGGTGCCGGTCAATGTGCTTGAGCGTGACGATGCAGCATTGGGGCGACGCTTGCTGGAGCATTATCAGCGTGGCGAAACAGTGTTGATGCTGTATCGAAAAAGTAGCGATAAGTTATTGATTCAAGAGCATATTCAGTCTGTAGTTAATCTGGATTCTAGCTTGCCCGCTAACTCGCGTCGGCTCAAGCAACTGACCTTTCACAGTGCCAAGGGCCTACAAGCGGACACGGTTTTCCTGTTGGGGGATTGTCAGCACGTCACCCGCTCGCCGTATAAAAACCAGGTGTATCGCATGGCAGGCTTGGGTAAGGATGGCGACAACGAACCTTATGACACGGCGCAGAAGGAAGAGGTGCTGCGCTTGGCGTACGTCGGCATCACGCGGGCGGTCAGCCATTGCTATTGGTACGTGGAGAAGCCCGAAGGCCAGGCGGCGAATATGCCCAGGGCCTCGGAGCGGGTGGATGGCAAAAAGGCGTTTTTCGACGATCACCGTCACTGAAGGCCTGATGCAGTGGCCCTGCGGGAGGGTGCATGCCCTCCCGGTGCTGTGAATCGGTTCAGGCTTGCAACGAGAGCGGCGGCACAAAGGATTCCAACTCATCCTCCACCGCCTCGATAATCCGCTCGACATCGGCGGCGTTCATCACCGTGGCGCAGGGGATACCGGCGATGGCGATCAGGGTTTCGCCGCTGGCGCGGTCGAACAGGCGGGCGACCATGCTGCCCGGCGCATCCATGCTGCCTTCAAAACCCATCGGATGAAAATGCCAGCGCATCAGCTGGCAGGCGTTGGGGAACGTCACTTTGTTCATGTTGCCCACCTTGTTCATTGAGCGCTTCCTTTAGCTCGCGGCAGGGGGCCAGGACCGTCACTGGTCGAGGCGTGTAGGACTTAAAAATAGCATTCGTTCGCAACGCCAATGTGACTTTTTTCGCCCCGTTCGGCGGTTGTTTACCTTTCCCTTGACATGGATCATGCCCTGTCCAAAAGTTGGCTAAAGGCCATTATTCGCCTGCAGTGCCTGCACATTGAAGGCAGGGCGGAATTTCGGCAATCTCCACGCTTTATCCACCCCCAGAGCCCTTTATGCCCGACATCGCCCCCGACGCCGACAGCCAGCTCACCCACGCCACGGGCGAACTGGTGCTGCGTCATCACCTTTGCTGGCGTCATCGCGACCTGGACGGAGTAATGGCCTACTACCATCCGGATATCCAATACCACGACTTTTTCCAGAACCGTGTGATCGGTTACGCAGAGCTACGCGAATACCTACAGGCGAGCATGCCGCGTGCGGCGGACGAGGCGATCGAGCACACCGACCGCATCCGTGCCGATGGCGACACGGCGTTTATCCAGTACCGCATCACGCTGCGTGGGGGGCAGGGGCTGGTGTCCTTCCGCACCAGCGAGGCGATTACCGTGCGTGATGGGCTGATCTGGCGCGTCAATGAATACGCCTCGCTGGTGCATGAGCAACCGGCCCAAGCCCTGCGGCCCACGGTCAGCCGCCTGGGCCTGTCGCCCCAACAACTGGGGCATATGGCCAACGACTTGCAGCAGTATTTCGACAGCAAGCAACCCTATCTCGACCCGGAACTGGACTTGCAGCGGGTGGCCAAGGAATGTGGCTACAGCCGCAACCAGATTTCCTACTTGCTCAATCAGGTGCTGGGGCAGAGCTTCTACCGCTACGTCAACCAGGCACGCCTCCAGCATTTGCTGGCCGCGCTGAACACCGCCCAGGCGCCGATCAAGGTCGACGAACTGGCCTTTGCCGCGGGCTTCAATTCTCTCTCAGCGTTCTACAATGCCTTTCGGCAGCACACCGGCCAGTCGCCCAAGGCCTACGTCAAACAAATTTCTCTGCGTGCACGCGCGCAAGACAGCCCCTGACACCGCCCTCTAGGATCCCGTCTATCGAACCGCGGTAGAGGGAAGGGCATGTCGGCATGGCGCAATATCAGTTTATGGATGGATCAGGTGGGCGAGCCGCTGGTGGCGCGGCCATCCCTGACGCACGACCTGGATGTCGACGTGGCCATTATCGGCGCCGGTTACACCGGGTTGTGGACGGCCTATTACCTCAAGCGCCAGGCGCCGCAGCTGAACATCGCAATCATCGAGGCGCAAACCGCCGGCTTCGGCGCATCGGGCCGCAATGGTGGCTGGTTGATGGGCAACCTGTTGGGCGAAGACCGTCTGCTGGCCGGGCTGTCTGCTGAGCAGCGCCGTGCTTCCTTTGATTTGCTGCACGGCATCCCCGACGAGGTGGCCCAGGTACTGGCCCGCGAAGGCATCGACTGCGACTACCGCAAGGGCGGCGCGCTGTATTGCGCCGCGCGTTACCCCGAGCAGGAAACCAGCCTGCGCCGCTATCTGGACAAACTCTACGCCCAGGGCCTGACCGAAGCCGACTATCGCTGGCTGAGCCCGCAGCAACTGGCCGAGCAACTTCGCATCGCCAAACCCTATGGCGCGATCTACGCCCCCCATGTGGCGACCATCCAACCGGCCAGGCTAGTGCGCGGCCTGGCGCGGGTGGTCGAAGGCATGGGGGTCACCCTCTATGAAAACAGCCCCGTCACACATTGGCAGTCCGGCAGCCTGCGCACTGATAAGGCCAGCGTACGCGCCACCTGGGTGGTGCCGGCTGTGGAGGGCTATGCCAACACCTTGCCACCTCTGGGCCGTTACCAACTGCCGGTGCAAAGTTTGATCGTCGCCACCGAGCCGCTGCCGAACAGCACTTGGGATGAGATCGGCCTCAGTCAGGGCCAAGCGTTCGGTGAGAGCAGCCGCCAAGTCACCTACGGCCAGCGCTCCGCCGACAACCGCTTGGTGTTCGGTGCACGGGGCGGGTACCAGTTCGCCGGGAAGCTGCGCCATGACTTCGATTTGACCGACAGCGAAGTGCAACTGCGTCGCTACCTGTTTGGCGAACTCTTCCCACAGCTCAAGACCGTACGGATTACCCATTCCTGGGGCGGCAACCTGGGCATGTCGCGACATTTCCGACCACACATGCTGTGTGATCAGCGCACCGGTGTCGCGTTGTCCGGCGGCTACGGCGGGGAGGGCGTCGGTGCCACCAACCTGGGCGGGCGCACCTTGGCCGACCTGATTCTGGGCCGTGACACGCCGCTGACTTACCAACCCTGGGTGATCCGCGAGGGTGGTCTGGACGCCCTCAAGTCCTGGGAGCCCGAGCCGTGTCGCTGGCTGGGTTACAACGCGATCATCCGCAGTTTTGTCCATGAAGACCAGGTGTTGGCCAACCCCAACACCGCGCCCTGGCGGCGCAAGCTCGCCATGGGCGTGGCGGGGTTCATGGAAGGTTTTATGCGCTAAGTCGTTTCATACACACGGGAGCCCCCATGAGCATCACTCAGTTCAAAGACGCGCTGAATGCGCATTTGCCGGATTCGTCCCCGGTCGCCGTGCCCTTGGGCGAGCCGATCGCGGTGGCGTCCACCTTGAGCGTCGAGCGCAACGACGGCGTCGAGACAGGCATCTGGCAATGCACCCCAGGCCGCTGGCGGCGCCAGATCCGCGCCCAGGAGTTTTGCCACTTTATACAGGGCCGCTGCACCTTCACCCCCGACAACGGTGAAACCCTGCACATCCAAGCCGGCGATGCACTGATGTTGCCGGCCAACAGCACCGGAATCTGGGACATCCAGGAAACGGTGCGCAAGACCTACGTCTTGATGCTGTAACGCTTTGATCCTTGATCGCCTGCCATAACAACAGCCCTAAAACCGCCAGGAAATCGAACCATGAAAGCCATTGCCCTGTTGCCCTTGATGTGGGTGGCCTGCGTCAGCCAGGCCGCCGAAACGGTGAAAATCTACAACTGGTCGGACTACATCGCGCCGGACACCACCAAAAACTTCCAGAAAGAGACCGGCATCGGTTTTACCTACGACGTCTACGACAGCAACGAAACCCTGGATGGCAAGTTGATGACCGGTAAATCCGGGTATGACGTGGTGTTTCCATCCAACCACTTTATGGCCCGGCAGATCCAAGGCGGTGCGCTGAAAAAACTCGATAAGAGCCAGTTGCCCAACTGGAAAAACCTCAACCCGGTGCTGCTCAATGCCCTGGAAAACAACGACCCCGGCAATGCCCATGGCTTCCCGTACCTGTGGGGCAGTACCGGTATCGGTTACAACATCGACAAGGTCAAAGCCGTGCTGGGAGACAATGCCCCGGTGGATTCCTGGGACTTGATCTTCAAAGCCGAAAACATGGCCAAATTGCAGAAATGCGGCGTGGCGATCCTCGACAACGGCCCGGAACTGCTGCCGGCGGCGCTCAACTACCTGGGCTTGCCGCACCACAGTAAAAAGCCTGAGGACTACAAAAAGGCCGAAGCCCTCCTGATGAAAGTGCGCCCTTACGTGGCTTACTTTCACTCCTCGAAATACACCGCCGACCTGGCCAATGGCGATATCTGCGTGGCCGTCGGTTTCTCCGGCGACATCCTGCAGGCCGAAAGCCGCGCCAAAGAAGCCAAGAACGGGGTGAATATCGGCTACAACATCCCTAAGGAAGGCGCCGCGATCTGGTTCGACATGGTCGCCATGCCCGCCGACGCCCCCAATGAAGCGGCCGGCTACGCGTTTATGAACTACCTGCTGCGCCCGGAGGTGATGGCCAGCATCACCAACTACGTGCACTACGCCAACGGCAATCAGGCGGCGGATAGCCTGGTGGACCCGGCCATCAAGGCCGATACCAAGGTTTACCCAAGCTCGGACATGATGGGCAAGTTGTTCGCCCTTGAAGCGATGCCGCTGAATATCGACCGTGTTCGTACGCGGGTGTGGAACACCATTCGCACCGGGCGCTGAGCCACTGTGGAGCGGGAAATCCCGCTCACCACAAGTACTCTTCTGCTTATGTCCCGGTATTGGGGGACAAGCGGGTTAATTCATTTAAGTAGTGGCGGTTTAATGTTGCCAATGACACCGTGACAATATAATCGCCAGCCTCTTGTGTGACGCTGTTCAAATTGAGCAGCGTTAAGGTTATTTAATATTTAAATAGGAGCGCTGTGTTTTTTGTCGGACGACAACCACCACGCCCAATGAATACGGCCTGAGACTTCCAAGTGTTGTTTGCGTTGCACTTATTCAGCCGGCAAATAGATGTAGACGGAAGATTTCAAGTTGTGTCAGTTTTCTTACGCCTTCAAAAGAGGCGAGTGATAGGACGATCTCGCCAGCGGGGTTCCTATCGACCAAAGACTGATGCACTTGCAAACAAGGAAGTACGTTTATGTCAAAAGTAAAAGACAAAGCTATCGTGTCACTGGCGCAAGCCAGCACCGCTTACTCGCAAATCGATAGCTTCAGCCATCTGTATGACCGTGGCGGCAACCTCACGGTCAATGGCAAACCGTCCTACACCGTCGATCAGGCAGCCACCCAGCTGCTGCGCGACGGTGCCGCGTATCGGGACTTCGACGGTAACGGCAAGATCGATCTGACCTACACCTTCCTGACCTCGGCCTCTTCGAGCACCATGAACAAACATGGCATCTCGGGGTTCAGCCAGTTCAACGCGCAGCAGAAAGCACAGGCCGTACTGGCCATGCAATCCTGGGCGGATGTGGCCAATGTCACCTTCACCGAGAAAGCCAGCGGCGGTGATGCCCACATGACCTTCGGCAACTACAGCGGTGGCCAGGACGGCGCGGCGGCCTTCGCCTACCTGCCCGGCACCGGCGCAGGTTACGACGGCACCTCGTGGTACCTGACCAACAGCAGCTACACGCCGAACAAAACCCCGGACCTGAACAACTATGGCCGGCAGACCCTGACCCACGAAATCGGCCACACCCTGGGCCTGGCTCACCCTGGCGACTACAACGCCGGGAATGGCAACCCGACCTACAACGACGCGTCCTATGGACAGGACACGCGTGGCTACAGCGTCATGAGTTACTGGAGCGAAAGCAACACCAACCAGAACTTCAGCAAAGGCGGCGTGGAAGCCTACGCCTCCGGCCCGCTGATCGACGACATCGCCGCGATCCAGAAGCTCTACGGCGCCAACTACAGCACCCGTGCCGGCGACACCACCTACGGGTTCAACTCCAACACCGGGCGTGATTTCCTCAGCGCCACCTCCAACGCCGACAAACTGGTGTTCTCGGTATGGGACGGTGGCGGCAACGACACCCTGGACTTCTCCGGTTTTACCCAGAACCAGAAAATCAACCTCAATGAAACCTCGTTCTCCGACGTGGGTGGCTTGGTGGGCAACGTGTCCATCGCCAAGGGCGTGACCGTGGAAAACGCGTTCGGTGGCGCGGGTAACGACCTGATCATCGGCAATAACGCGGCCAATACCATCAAAGGCGGGGCCGGCAACGACCTGATCTACGGTGGTGGCGGGGCGGATCAGCTGTGGGGCGGTGCGGGCAGCGACACCTTTGTGTTCGGTGCCAGTTCCGATTCCAAGCCCGGTGCGGCGGACAAAATCTTTGACTTCACCTCCGGTGCGGACAAGATCGACCTCAGCGGCATCACCAAAGGCGCGGGCCTGACCTTCGTCAATGCGTTCACTGGGCATGCCGGCGACGCCGTGTTGAGCTACGCCTCAGGCACCAACCTGGGTACTCTGGCGGTCGACTTCTCCGGGCACGGCGTGGCGGATTTCCTCGTCACCACCGTTGGCCAGGCAGCGGTCAGCGACATCGTGGCGTGATGCACGGGCGCGGCGTTCCGGCGCCGCGCCTCCAGGATGGAGCATAAAGATGCAGCGTTTTTCCCTATTTTTAGTCGCCTGCGTGGTGCAGGCGACGTGCGTATCGGCAGGAGCCCACGCCATGGCGAGCAGTCTTGTTTTACCTTCCAGCGCCCAGCTGGCCGGGCATTGGCAGATGCAGCAACAGGATCAGGTATGCGCCCTGGACCTGATCGAACAGGCCAACGCCTTGAGCGGCGACGTTGACTGTGTGGCGCAATGGTTGGGCGATAAGCCCTTGAGCTGGTCGCCGACCCCCGACGGGATCTGGCTGATGAACGCCGAAGGCACGGGCATCACTCACCTGAACCGGCAGAAAGAAGGCGAGTATCAGGCTAAGACAGCAACCGGCGCTGTAGTGAGACTGCACCGTAAACCTTAGTTGCAGTTATAACGCTATAACCCGTACTTATTAGTTGGCCACTCCTTATATAAGGGGTTGGGGCAACTATTGCGTCTCGTTTGGTTCAAGGAAGAGCAGAAGATATGGCAAAGCCCCATGCCGTCGCGCCGTTATTCAAAGCGCTGGGTGAATACAAGAGCATTCTGATCAGCATCGGCTGTTTCACCGCGTTGATTAATCTGCTGATGCTGGTGCCGTCGATTTATATGCTGCAAGTGTATGACCGGGTGCTGTCCTCCCAGAATGAAACCACTCTGGTGATGTTGACGTTGATGGTCGTCGGCTTCTTCGCGTTTATTGGCACCCTGGAAGTCATCCGCAGTTTTATCGTGGTCCGCATCGGCAGCCAGTTAGAGCGGCGTTTCAACTTACGCGTGTATAAAGCTGCGTTCGAACGCAACCTGCAACGTGGCCAGGGGCATGCCGGGCAATCCCTGGGGGATTTGACCCATATCCGCCAGTTCATCACCGGGCCGGCGCTGTTCGCGTTTTTCGATGCGCCGTGGTTTCCCATCTACTTGTTTGTGATTTTCCTGTTCAACGTGTGATCAACGTCTGACGATTTTTGCTGGATCTCGGTGGCGCTCAGTAGCGCTTGGTGGACAGGCTGGCCCATTTGAAATCAATGGGTTGCGCAAACAATACGGTCTACTGAGCGTTCCTATTGTTCATCGAGGTCTGAAAATTTCGGGGGTAGCGTTGGGGGTACTCGTGTTCAACCGTGGGGGTACATCTCCCCGCAGTGGAGTCCAACGATGCCCGAGAATCTACTCACCGATGCCAAGATCAGGTCGGCCAAACCGACTGATCGAGATTGGAAACTTTCAGACGGCGGGGGCTTGTTCCTGCTGGTCAAGTCCACCGGCGGCAAGCTCTGGCGGTGGAAGTACCGCCTGCAAGGCAAGGAGAACCTCTTTGCTATCGGCGGTTTTCCTCAAGTAAGCCTTGCGGAGGCACGCGCAGCTCGCGAGAAAGCGCGAACTCTCGTCAAGCAAGGCATCCATCCTGCCCATGAACGGCAGCAGGTCAAGCAGCGCAACCTGGAAGTGCTGGAGGAACGCAAACGCGCTCGTGAAAGCTCTTTTGCCAAGGTGGCACAGGCTTACCTGGCCGAGATCAAGCCAGTCTTTGCGCTCAGTTCTTACCGGACGAAAGAGTCACGCATCAGGAAGTACCTGTCACCTAAGCTCGACGGGATGCCGATGAGCGACATTGGCGTCAAGCAGATTCGTCCGCTGCTGGAGGAATGCAAGTCCCACGGAGCCTGGGCGGCGATTCACGTCAAAGGCGATCTGTCGGCCATCTTCGAGTTCGCGGTGGTGCGGGGGCTGGTCGAGGCAAATCCAATTCCCAGCCTTCGTGGGCTGCTGCGCGTGCCGTTCAGCGAAAGCAAGGCGGCGATGACGCGCGAGCAGATCCAGAAGTTCTATCAGGAGTTGCGCGGCTACCGTGGCTATCCGGAAACTTCATTGTGCCTGCGGTTGATTGCGCTGACCGCCTGCCGTCCAGGGGAAGCGGCGGATGCCGAGTGGGACGAGTTCGACTTTGAGGATGCGCTGTGGCGTCGGCCTGCGGCGAAGATGAAGGCGCGGCGTGACCATGTCAGTCCGTTGTCCACGCTGGCCATTGCCGTGCTGAAGGATTTGCAGTGCATCACGGGCGGTGGCCGCTATCTGTTCCCACACCGGAGCGGTAAGGGCTTCACCACACCCAACCGGTTGACCTACGCGATGCGCGACATGAATCTGGGCCGGGGTACGACGCCGCATTGCTGGCGAACGACCTTTTCAACCTGGGCCAATGAGAACGGATATCGGCCTGATGCAATCGAGCGGCAGCTTGCCCATGTGGAAAGCAACAAGGTGCGGGCGACCTACAACAAGGCTCTGTTGCTGGATGTGAGGCGAGAAATCCTGCAGGCATGGTGCGCGTACCTTAGTGACGCCGAGGGCCACTGAGGAGAGAATCATTGGCGTAGCGACGCGACTAATCTGGCACTTTTAGACAGGATTGGGTAGCACGTTTTTCGCCAGCAGAAAACGTTAACTGATAGACGAAGAACAATCTTTGCGTCTACAATCGTCCGTCTGAGTGGAGGCGCATCAGATGATGGCTACAGACGCGATTCGCGAGACGACGCTAAGAGAGCTTGTTGATACTCGATCCGTCAGTTCGATATCAGCGATAGGTCAAGAAGGTGGTTTCACCATAGCGGTTCACTGCGGGAAAACAACACGCGTTTTGGGTAGTACGCGTGGGGGTGTTCGCATGTTCTCGAATCTGACCAGCCTCGCCACATTTTTGAAGGGGCTGGGCGTTTCTGGCTTTGTAGTCGATGCCCAGCACTATGCTCCAGGCCGCATTCGCCCACCGAGACCTGATAGGTCTGAGGCGCTAAAGCGAACCCGGACTAAACCGCAACAAACTGAACTTTTGGGGTGATGGCAAATGGCCAATCAATCAATGACCACAGAGTCCGACCTCATTGCGGCGGCAATTGCCCTGGGTGCCACTGATATCTCAGGTATCTCCTCCGCAGAGATTGATCTAATCAATGACGTCCAGCCCCTCGGGAAAACACACGCGCAGAAACTCAAAAAGGAGATTCGTGCGGGTGGCGACCCTTTGGGTGCGGCCTTTTCGATAATCCGTAATGCTGACCAGCGTAGAGAGTCTGGAGCTACCTATACCCCTGATGGCATTGTCAAGGCGATGATGGCTTGGGCTGTAAAACAGCCTTTGCCAGATCGCATAGTCGACCCTGGCGTTGGTTCGGCAAGATTCCTTTGTGCGGCAGGTCGTCGATTTGCTAAAGCACAACTTCTTGGATTGGAAGTTGACCCATTGGCGGCGCTGATGGCCCGGGCCAATCTAGCGGCGGGAGGGTTTGCGGATAGATCGTGCATCGAACTCGTAGACTACAGAAGCCCCCGGTCGGAATTCAAAGGACGAACTTTATTCATCGGGAATCCGCCTTATGTGCGCCATCATCTGATTTCTCCGGAATGGAAGCGCTGGTTGGTTGAGTCCGCAGCTCGCCATAACCTGAAGGCAAGCCAGTTGGCAGGTCTGCATGTGTATTTTTTCCTCGCGACCGTTTTGCATGCGGCTCCCGGCGATTCCGGCGCATTCATCACTGCATCCGAGTGGCTGGATGTGAACTATGGCCAGTTGGTGCGAGATCTTTTCCTTGGCCCGCTTGGGGGACAGAGAATCATCGTCGTCGAGCCCACCGCGACCCCCTTCCCTGATGCTGCTACGACGGCCGCTATTACGACGTTCCAAGTTGGAGAGAAGCCTTCTTCAGTCAAGCTTCGCCGTGTTAAAAAAATGGCTGATCTGACAGACCTGAACGGGGGGCGTCCAGTACGTAGAGAACGACTTGAGGCAGAAACCAGATGGTCACGCCTTACGCATGCTGGTCGTGGATGCCCTGAAGGATTTATTGAACTAGGCGAATTGTGCCGGGTTCACCGAGGCACTGTCACTGGGGCAAACGCCACATTTATCGCTACTCTGGATGAATCAGATATTCCAGACCGCTACAAGCTCAAGAGTATCACCAAGGCACGCGAGCTCATAGCAGCTGGCCGTGTCCTTACTGACACTTCTAGTTTACGCTGCGTTGTCGATCTACCGGATGACTTAGATGAACTGATGGCCGAGGAGCGTGTTGGGGTGGAGCGGTTTTTGGCTCGCGCAAGAGCAAGAGGTGCTCACGAGGGGTACGTGGCGAGGAATCGGCGCGCCTGGTGGTCTGTTGGAATGCGAGCGCCGGCTCCCATCCTGGCAACCTACATGGCACGCAGAGCCCCGTCATTTGTACGGAATGCTGCTGAAGCGAGACACATCAATATCGCTCACGGCTTGTATCCACGAGAGTTTCTTACAGAGGCCCAAATGCTTCGACTGGTAGATTATTTGTCTACTGGGATCAGCGTTTTGGATGGACGTACGTATGCAGGGGGGCTGACCAAGTTTGAGCCCGGTGAGATGGAGCGTCTTTTTATTCCGTCTCCTGCCCTGTTGGCCGAGGTAACTGCATGACGCTTCCTGCGCATTGGACTGAAGAGCAATTAGAAGAGCAACGATTAGCCGCTATTGAAATATTCCGGCGTCGTCGCATGGAAGAACCGTTAGAACAATACATTGCCAACTTTGATGAGTATCAGGGTGTAATCGAAGAGCTTCTTGAGTCCACCCTTGATCTATCCGATATAGACAGTCGTCTTGTCGATGTCCTGACGGCACCAAAGCTATTGGAAGCCTTTCGCTATCTTGCAGGCCCGCCCATCTCGGATGACGACCTGAAGGTGGTTGCGGAAGCAGTCTTGTCCCGACAGCGAATCTTGCGTGACCCGGAAATGGTCGGGAGGATCAAACAAGTTGTTTTGAGTGGACTGGATCGTCGACGGTTTCCATGGGTAATTGAGGGGCGTGAACCGACAGAAAGTGAGCGTGAAGCAGCGATTGTCGCGTCCGCTGCTTTGATAGCAACTCGCCGGTTGGAGACGAGGCGGCGTAGCGATGGAAAGCGTGAGCAAGAAGCCTCCGTGCATGCAGCCCTACGAGAAATGGGATTTACACAGGTTGCATCGCGTAAGGTCTCTGTTCTCAGCGATGCCCCTGCCCCAGGTGAATTCTGTGCAGAAAGTGATCTTGGAGGACGCAAGGCGGACGTGCTTGTAGGCTTATGGGATCGTCGGGTGATGCCCATTGAGTGCAAGGTTTCAAATTCTTCTACCAACTCAGTAAAGCGGTTAAATAACGATGCGGCAGTAAAAGCCGAGACTTGGCGAAAAGACTTCGGACAGCTTCAAATGGTGCCGTCCGCAGTTCTTGGCGGTGTGTATAAACTGCATAACCTTCAAGACGCTCAGCGCCGTGGTCTTTCCCTTTTCTGGGCGCATGACCTTAATTCTTTGACCAATTGGATATCTAGTACTAAGCGATAGCTCGGTCAAGCGAGCTAGTCTATCCAACCTGCATTTTCTCCTGCCCCAGCCCTATCTAGGTGAACTGGTCTCTAGTACAAGTGGGGCAGGAGTAGTTTTTTGTGTAGGCAAGGACGACACGCAGCTCCTTGTCCAAGCCGCGCTCGGTGACGCTCGACAGGCGACTTACCTAAATCAACCTTGGCTCTAACGATTGCCTTTCAGGACTTTGTTCATGGCAAACACCGTGCCTAATAGAGAAATGGCAAGAATGCCGATGACGATCCAGGCAAACGACGCGACGCCCGTGCGCTCAAGCAGAAGTCCTCCAACTACGCCGCCGCTGGCAACAGCAGTATTCCAACCCGTTGTATATACGGACTGCGCGACATCCACCGAGTCGCCTGCGAAACGGGACAATGCCGTCTGTGTGATCGTGGCGAATCCGCCAAAAGCAAATCCCCAAGTCATAACGGATAGATAAACCATTTGTGGGCTATAGCCCCAAAGGCCGAGCAACAGAGTGGCGAAGGCGAAGACGGTAATGCTTGCCACGGCAAGCCGTTGCAACTGGCGATCGACCCACGCACCGACACACCAGAGGCCAACGATCGACCGAGGGGCAAGCTGCGCATTAGCCTGCCCTCGGTCGGTACGTTGTTTATGCCGAAGCTCGCTACGTTCAAGCGGCTCTACCCAGACATCGAGCTGGACTTCGACTATTCGGATCGCTTGGTAGACGTCATTGAAGAAGGCTTCGACGCCGTGATTCGGACCGGTGAGCCTAGTGATTCCCGATTGATGTCGCGGCGTCTTGGCTCCTGCCGCAGAGTGATCGTCGGCGCACCGAGCTATTTCAGTCAGGCCGGTGTCCCGCACGAGCCTGCCGATCTAACCCGTCACGGCTGTTTGCTGTATCGCTTCCCAAGCACGGGAAAATTGGACACGTGGCCTGTCACACGCACTACTGACATGCCGGCGATTGAATTGCCGATCAGCATGGTGACCAACACGCTCGATCCGCAGGTATGTTTTGCCGAGCAAGGGTTGGGCATCGCTTGCCTTCCAGAGATTGCCGTGCGTCAGCAATTGCAAGACGGCAAGCTAATTACCGTGCTCGACGAGTACAACCACGAAAGCATGGTCTTCCATGTGCTGTGGCCTTCAAGCCGTCACCTCTCTCCGAAAATCAGGGCATTTGTGGACTTCGTTGCTGAGAACTTGTTTCCTTTCTGACTGGGCTTGCCATTTGGTGCTGGGCACAACGTCTTGGATGATATGAAGACAAGCTGCCGTTTTCCAAGAGGTCGACGTTCCTACTGGACAGGTCCGGCTAACAGTGCGCACCGCCCACGTTGCCAGCACTGACGTAATGGCTACTCCGCCGAGTGCACGTCGTCATAGCGCTCCCAGGCTGCGTCCAGCTCTGGAAAATGGTGTTCTGCCCACCGATCAAGTGCCGCCAGAGTGTCGACCAAAGAGCAGGCTACCGGGGTCAGCCGATACTCGACATGGGCTGGTTTCGCCGCCACCTCTAATCGCTCGATCAGGCCATTGCGTTCTAATTGCCTAAGTGTCTGGGTCAACACCTTCTGCGAGATGCCTTCGATACGCCGAAGCAACTCCCCGTTTCGCATGGGCCGGGGAGCTAGCGCCGGTAGGATCAGCATCACCCATTTCCCCGAGATCAATGCAAGCGCATCGCGCGCCGAGCAGTTGCTCGCATAGACATCGCCCGGAAAAGCCATCGTGGTTACCTCAAAGTGCGTAATTGTCAGAAGGAACGTTCAAGTACAGCATCGCGGCATGTTCATAAGGAGCCCCGTCATGCATGTACTGATCGTTCTAGCACATCCAGAGAAGCAATCCTTCAATGCCCATCTTGCCGAGGAAACGCGCCAAACGTGGATTGATCTAGGTCATGAGGCCACCTTGATCAATCTATATGGTGAAGACTTCGACCCCCGCGAGGCCGATTGGCACTACTCTGCCAGAAAAGATGTGGACAAGTTCGACGCGATGCAGGAACAGCGTCATCACTGGCACATGAACAAGCTGCCCAGCACAGTCGAGCATCATATCAGTCTGCTTTCACGAGCCGATGCCGTGGTCATCCATTTCCCATTCTGGTGGTTCGGTGCGCCTGCAATCCTCAAGGGATGGTTGGATCGTGTCTTCGTCTACGGCGGCTTGTACAAAAGTGATATGCGACATGAAGATGGCTCGATGCGAGGGAAAAAAGCACTGCTCGTTTCCACCGCTGGTGCGTCGATGCAAGCCTGCGCGCCGAATGGACGTGACGGCGACATGCGTTTGATGCTCTGGCCATTGATGTACTCGTTACATTACGTCGGCTTTGATGTCCTTGAGCCGCATTTAATCTATGGCGTTCGGGGAGGACTGGTTGCAGACGAAGAAAAACGCCAACGGGATCAATTGACACAACAGTCCCTTGAATACCAGGCAAAGCTGGCCCGCTGGACAGATTGGCCTTCGGTTCCATTCAACCGAGATGAGGATTTCACTGACGGACAGGTCTTGAAGCCGAATGCACCGGTCTACAGTCCGTTTGTTCGTCACGTGTAGCTTGATTGATCCCGCAAACAGGCTGTTTGCTCTCACTGGATTAGAGCCTCGGCGGAGTTTCCGCAGGCGTATAAGGCGTCTTTCCATCTCCATAGAACGGCTTGCGCGTGGCCTCGGCCACCCGATTGCAGAGCACGTCTCCCAGACGTCGCACGGTCGGTCTTGCATTGCTAGCGTAATTCCTCCTGGCGCGCCGGATCGGCGGCTAACTCGCTCACGGTCGGCACGCTGGCAGGCTTGGGTGTTTCCGACTGGTCGCAGGCCGTGAGACAACGGCGACTGCTCCATGTGCAGTTTCTCGGCGGCGTGGGCGAAGTGGAGTTCTTCGGCCACGGCCAGGAAGCAACGAAGATGCCGGAGTTCCATCGCGCACCTTCCCCTGTCAGCCTGCCGACCGCTGTGTTCTTGCCAGCATCAGCAGCAGGACGCAGACCAGCAGAGCAGCGCCGAGGTTGTAGAGCATTCCCGCAACGAAGGCGGAAGCGTATTGGCTCGCTTGCGCTGCCGCACCATTGCCTGCGGCCAGCGCCGCGCCGAACAGGATGCCGACCACGGCCACACCCAGCGCGGCGCCGACCTGCTGAACGGTTGAAATCACCCCTGACGCCATGCCGGCCTGGGCCTCATCGACAAAGCCCAGCACCAGGTTCAGCAGCGGCGTCATGATGAAGCCTTGCCCGGCACCGACCACGACCAGAACGGGGATCAGCCGCGTGGGCACCAGTTCCGCGCCTGCGGCTTGCACCTGGGCGATCAGCAGGCCAATCGAAACGGCATAGACCAGCGCCCCGCTGACGATGGCGGCGGTTCCCCAGCGGGCAACCAGCCGGGGCGCAGCCAGCGATGCTGCGACAAAGCCCACGCTGCACGGCGCGAAGATGCTGCCCGCCACGAAGGGATCGAGGCCCAGCCCTGTCTGCACCAGCAAGGCGAAGCACAAGAAGAACGAACTGGATGTGGAATAGACCAGCAGCACCAGCACCGCGCCCAGCGCGAAGCGGCGCTGTGCCAGCAGGCGCATGTCCACCAGCGGCAAACCACCGGCAATCCGCCGCTGCTCCTGCTGCCGGTAGAACAGCGCGAGCAACGCCGCCGCCACACCCAGCGACCCCAGGCTCCAGGCCGGCCAGCCTTGGCCCGGCCCCTCGATCAGCGGCACCAGCAGCAAGGCCAGCCCGGCGCTGACCAGTGCCACGCCCGTCCAGTCCAGGGCCGGGCGCTGCGGCGCGCGCGATTCGGGAATGCACCGCGCGGCGGCGATGGCGAACAGGCCGATGGGCACGTTGATGAGGAAGATGCTGCGCCAGCCCAGCCCGAACAGGTCGGCATGCACCAGCCAGCCGCCCAGCACCTGCCCGGCGATGGCGGCTAGGCCGAGTGTCATGCCCAGCAGGCCGAAGGCACGGCGGCTGTCGTCGCCGTCGAAGTTGACCCGGATGGACGCATAGACCTGCGGGAACAGCAAGGCGGCCGCCAGTCCCTGCAACACCCGTGCGCCGATCAGGAACCCGGCGCTGGGCGCCAGTCCGCACAAGGCCGAGGCCACGGTGAAACCCGCCATGCCGACGACGAACAACCGACGGCGGCCGAACAGGTCGCCCAGCCGCCCGCCGGTAATCAGCAGCACGCCGAACGCCAGCTCGTAACCGGCCACGATGAAACCGATCTGCGCGAAGCTCGCGCCCAGCCCGGCCTGCATGCTGGGGATGGCCACATTGACCACGAACAGGTCGAAGATCGTGACGAAACCGGCCAGCAGTAGCACGGACAACCCGAGCCACGGCGGGCCATTGACGGCGCGCTTGGGCGGCGTCGCAAAGCAGGGATTTGAGTTCATCTTGCGTATCCAGGGTAAAGACGCGATCATTCTCAAATCCTTGTTAAACAATTACAATTTAACCATTTATGCTATTACTGAAAGCAATCCCATAAGGCGATGAGAACGCTGGAACGAACGCGCGCCGATCTGGCCGCCTTTCTGCGCGCACGGCGCGAACGGCTGTCGCCTGCCGATGTGGGCTTGCCCAGCGGTGGCCGCCGACGCACGCCAGGACTTCGGCGCGAGGAAGTCGCCGCGCTCGCTGGTGTCGGCTTGACCTGGTACACATGGCTGGAACAGGGGCGCGACATCGGCGTCTCGGCCACCTTTCTGGACAACCTGGCGCGAGTGCTGAAATTGGATGCTGCCGAGCGGCGGCACCTGTTCCTGCTGGCGCACGAGAGGCCACCGGCCGAGCCAGGCAAGACATGGTGCGTGCTGCCGCCGCTGGTGCGGCGCTTGATGCACGACCTGCCGCACCCGGCCTTCGTGCTCAACCTGCGCTGGGACGTGCTGGGCTTCAATGCGCCTGCCGATGCGCTTTTCGGATTTGAAGCGCACGCGCCCGAGCGGCGCAATCTGCTCTGGCTGCTGTTCACCGATCCCGTCCTGCACGAGCGCGTGGACGCCTGGGACGAACAAGCTCCGCTGATGCTGTCCAGCTTCCGACGCGACTTTGCCCGCGCCACGCAGGAAGCGGACATTCATGAACTGGTGGACGAACTGGAACGGGTTTCGCCCGAGTTCAAGACATGGTGGCGGCAGCACGACGTTCACGCGGCCTGCAATGGCGTTCGCAAGCTGCTGATCGACGGCAAGCCCGAGCCGTTCGAGCACACCTCGCTGACCGTCGATGAAGACCGGCACCTGCGGCTGGTGGTCTATGCGCGGCAGCAGGAAGGCACTGCATCTGATCGCTGATCGGAACGGCCGCAGCTACTCGATGCACGGCCCTTCAGCCGCACGAGCGAAGGGCCGTTATTCGGCCACGGCTCGGAAGCAGCGCAGGTGCCGAAGTTCCATGATTCGCTTACCTGCCTAAATAAACCGCAGTCACCTGCGCCCTTTCATGGCCCAGTTCACGGCTGATGGTCTGCCTTGCCTCTGCATCCAGCACATGCTGGGCAGGTGTCAGCGTCCTGGCGGACGGCCCACCTGCCGCAGGGGCTTTCCAGCCCGTGAGGGCTTCATACCGGGTTTGCGCATACTGGTGACGTAGCCCATGCATACTGCTCAGGCCTGCGCTTTTGCACTGCCCATCGTAGACATGTCGTTGCTGAATGAAGGTCTTGTGTGTCGGGATCAATGACCCCAAGCCTGCCAAGCGGTGAGCGGCCTGGAGCACGTCGCGTTGTTCTGTCGTGGTGATGATCACCGTTCGCTCCCGCCCGCCCTTCGTCCACGATCCCTTGAGGGCGATGTGATCTCCCCGATCCGCGTAAATCGGCTGGAACTTGATCGCCTCCTCACGACGCAATCCGAAGACCGCCTGTAGCTGAAGGCTCATGCGCACGTGGGCATCGGTGACCCGTTCAAGACCTGTGCCCAGTTCCTGGGCCTTGCTGATATTGGTCACATAGCGACGCTCGGGTACGCCAAGCTGCGTGTTGTCCGCTGGCAGGATACCGGCCTTGCCGATCTTCTCGGCCCACCAGCGCAGGTGAGAGAGCCGATTCTTGATGGTGCCAGACGATAAGCCTTCGCCTTGCCAACGATCCAGCAGCGCCTGGACGTGCTTGCCCTTAAGCGACGATGCCTTCATTTGCCGGAAACCGGCCTCGCGCAATTGCCGGGCGGCCAGCGACAACGACCGCACGCGGTCGGCCTGCGTGGTGTAGCTGCCGTCACGGTTGCGCTGGCAAAGCTGGCGCAGGGTATAGGTCAAGTCGTCCATCGTCCGGCCTCCCGGCAAAGCGCCGTACTGTGTTGTCCTGAAACTCAATGGTTAGTGTTGGTGCCAACTCGCCAGGGCGAGATCCCGTGAGGGCAAGGGCATGGTGTTCAGGAGACACCAGAGCCTCGAATGAGGCATCCGTCTTTCTTCCTGCTGGAAGGCCGGACGGAGGTCGTGCGAGATAAACAAGCTGTCAGCGTGGATGAGTCCTCCTTTGAAGTGAGTGGGATGAGAAAAAGCGGCGAGAACCCCGTGCATTGCGCACGGATGATGACCGCAAGGGACAATGCGCCAGGCGGCGCGCAAGGGATGAGGGCAAGCAGAGGAAGAAGGCTCCGCCCATGGGTAGGGCCGGTATGCGATCGGAGCCTAGGCATACCCGGGGTGGTTCCACCCTGTTGGGCCAGCGCCTGCAGGAACCTGCGCTGTTGGGGTTGCCGATGTACAAAGCCCATCGGTCTTGGCAACTTCCCGGTCAGTGTATGCGGCCATCATCACGTCTGCCGCACACAATAGGATATAGCGTTCGCCCGCATTGTTGCTGGCTTGTGCGGGGCCGTCACTGCGGCTTGCAGTGACGGCCCATTTCGGCTTGCCTGTGCCGTGCGAAGGGCGAAGGGCGCTGCGGCAGATGTGGTTATGCCCCTGCCTGCGGCACTGACGCGGCGTTCGCCTTGTCGGCTACCTGCGCAGGGGCGGCATGGTGCCCATGCCACTTCTGCACAGGCAGCTTGTGCATGAGGCGGGTCGCACGGCATCCAAGGCGCGCCATGACTCCGAGTGGGTTTCGCGCGTAGTGGGGGTCAATGGCGGGCGCGCAAGCCGCAGCGGAGCGCAGCCGTAGGCGAGCACCGAACGGGTGAGCACCCGGCGCAGCGCACCATTGACGTCCATGCAGCGCACCAGCCTACCGGCTGGGTGCAGGGGAATGTTCTTCCCCCTGCACCCTTGCCCTTCGGCGAGAACGGCGTTCCAAGAGGCAGCGCCTCTTGGTCAAGGCCGCAGGCCGCGAAGGCAAGGCGAACTAGGCTGGGCGAGGCCGCCATCCTCGGGCCTGCATCACCTGTGCGGCAAGATCGCCCGCATTCATCGGCGCGTGGAGCATCTTGCGGATATTGGCGATGTGCGCCAGCGCCGTTTCACGCGATGCGGGTTGCGCCGCAGGTTCAGGATCGGCTTCGGTGCGGGTGGAGGCGGCAGCGCGACTTCCGGCAGGCTCAAGGGTAGGCACTACCTGCTTGCGTCCCGCCCACAGGCGGAATTCGCCCGACAAAACGCGCTTCACCAAGGCGAAGAAGTAGGCCACGACATTGCGCACGGTGCCGCTCTGGCTGCGTGCCTGCAATTCGTCCAGCACTTCCTGGCGATGTTGCGACGGTAGCCGCCGCAAGGCGGCCTGCACGTCCTTCTGTTGATTTGGCTGGGCAATGCTCAGGCAAGGCGGCAAATCCACCGGCCGCGATGCGGGATCGCCGTCATCTTCGCGCGCGCGGTACGTACGTTCTTTTTTATACATATACGTCTTATACGTACTGCCCTGCTCAGCCGTCATCTGGCGTTCGTGTCCGGTCTGTTGCGGAACAGCCGTGCTGCCAGCAGAACCGCCGGCCGATGGTGCCTGGCCTGCCGCCTGGTTCACTTGTGGCGGCGGTGGCGTAGGGGGCAAATCATCGTCATCGTGGCGCTGATCGTGAGCCGCGAGGGAAGCCGCTTCAGGCGCCTGCGGCAGTGTTGCCTGGATGTGGATGGCCACCCGATCCACCTGGTTGTTTTCGTGACCGATGGAGGCTTGCAGAAGCGCGGGCAGGCTGGCATCGAGCGCGCAGGCCTGCTGGAAGTCCAGGGCGCTTTCGTGAACCTGATACAGCTCAGTGAGCACATGGCCGGTCAGAGGGTCGCGGTGCTGGCCCACCAGACTGATCCACCCCGTCAGCCGAAGCACGATAAGAACGCGCCAAGCCGTTTCGTATCCGGCACGCTGGCCCAGCGGGGTCGAGGTGAGGTAGCGGCGCAGTTGCCCCAGGTTCGCCAGCGGGCTGATACCCTCGGCAGCGCGCAGCATGCGCAGCACCTGCCATCCGTTACGCTCCAGGGGTGTGAGGCGAGCATCGAGCATGAGCGAGGCCGGCGTGGCGAACAGGGTGTCTTGCCCCGGCGGGTTGTGACGGGTGTGATGGTCTGCCATGAGAGGTCTCCAGGGTATGGGCCGCAGCGGCCCGTTCCCCTGCATCTCATCGCGCGCCAAGCATCACGTCAGCCAACAATGCGGTCTGCGCCATAACCGTTTTATCCGGCCACGCGCAGCGCTGGCACCGGCATCCAGACTGATCTATCATCCCGATACCCCTATGGGGGTACAACTGGGGGTACTGCCAGCGATTCCCGCAAAGCCCGTGGCTCGATTTCCCCGCGAAACCTAGCATTCACGGCCTTTTGCCGACCGATCAACGTTTAAACGTGTGGCTGGGCGTGCTGGCCAGTGCCGGCGCGTTGCTGCTGATCGGCCTGGCGTGCCTGAACGAATACCTGACCAAAAAGCCTTTGGGTGAGGCCAGCGGTTACTCGCAGCAGTCGACCCAACTGGCGACCAGCCATTTGCACAACGCCGAAACCATCCAGGCCATGGGCATGCTCGGCGCGCTACGCCAACGCTGGTTTGCCCTGCACTCGCAATTCCTGGGCCTGCAAAACAGCGCCAGCGACACCGGTTCGGTAATCACCTCCCTGAGTAAATCCCTGCGTCTGTGCCTGCAATCCTTGGTGCTGGGCTTGGGTGCGTTACTGGTAATCCGTGGCGACATGACCGCCGGCATGATGATTGCCGGTTCCATCCTCATGGGCCGGGTGCTCAGCCCCATCGACCAGTTGATTGCGGTATGGAAGCAATGGAGTTCGGCCAAGCTGGCGTATCAGCGCCTGGACGAATTGCTGCGCGAATTTCCCCCTGAGGTCGAGCAGATGGCCTTGCCGGCGCCCCAGGGCCAGGTGAGTTTCGAGCAGGTCAGCGCCGGCCCGCCGGGTCAGCGCACTGCAATCTTGCATCACGTCAGTTTCACCCTCGGTGCCGGCGAAGTGCTGGGGGTGCTGGGTGCGTCGGGCTCCGGCAAATCGACCCTGGCCCGTGTGCTGGTGGGCGTATGGCCGACCCTGGCCGGCACGGTGCGCCTGGACGGTGCGGATATCCACCGCTGGGACCGCGACGACCTCGGCCCGTATATCGGCTACTTGCCCCAGGACATCGAATTGTTCAGCGGCAGCATCGCCGACAACATCGCGCGCTTTCGCGAGGCCGACCCCGAGCAAGTGGTGCACGCCGCGCAGCAGGCCGGTGTGCATGAATTGATCCTGCGCTTGCCCCAGGGCTATGACACGGTACTGGGGGACAACGGTGGCGGTCTGTCCGGTGGGCAAAAGCAACGTGTGGCCCTGGCCCGTGCCTTGTACGGCGCACCGCGCTTGATCGTGCTGGACGAACCCAACTCCAACCTCGACACCGTCGGCGAAGCGGCACTGGCCAGTGCCATCGTGCAGATGAAGGCCCAGGGCAGCAGCGTGGTGCTGGTCACCCATCGCTCATCGGTGCTGGCCCAGGCCGACAAATTGCTGGTGCTTAACGAAGGGCGCTTGCAAGCCTTTGGGCCGAGCCAGGACGTGCTGCGCGCATTGTCCGGCCAACAGGAAGCGCCGAAGGAAAAACCCGGCGTGAGTTTCAGTCGTCAGTACCAGGCCGGAAGGAATCCAGGCGCATGAGCAGTATCACTCTTGAACAACGCGACGCCGGTTTCTTTGTGCGTATGGGCTGGCTGCTGACGGTGGTCGGCGCGGGCGGTTTCTTCCTGTGGGCCAGCCTGGCGCCGCTGGATCAGGGCATTCCGGTGCAGGGTACGGTAGTCGTGTCCGGCAAGCGCAAAGCCGTGCAAACCCTCAGCCCTGGTGTGGTCAGCCGCATCCTGGTGCGCGAAGGCGAGGTGGTCAAACAAGGCCAGCCGCTGTTCCGCCTCGACCAAACCCAAAGCCAGGCCGATGTGCACTCGCTGCAAGCCCAATACCGCATGGCCTGGGCCAGTGTGGCGCGTTGGCAGAGCGAGCGGGATAACCAGAGCAGCGTGACATTCCCCGCCGAACTCAGCGCCAACCCCGACCCGGCCCTGGCGCTGGTGCTGGAAGGTCAGCGCCAACTGTTCAGCAGCCGTCGCGAAGCGTTTGCCCGCGAACAAGCCGGCATCCGCGCCAATATCGACGGTGCCGTGGCGCAACTGGGAGGCATGCGCCGCGCGCGCAGCGACCTGACCGCCCAGGCTCAGTCCCTGCGCGAACAACTGAGCAACCTGCAACCCCTGGCCGACAACGGCTACATCCCGCGCAACCGCTTGATGGAGTACCAGCGTCAGCTGTCCCAAGTGCAACAGGATCTGGCGCAGAACAGCGGCGAAAGCGGCCGGGTGGAGCAGGGCATTGTCGAGTCGCGCCTCAAGCTGCAACAGCACCGCGAGGAATATCAGAAGGAAGTGCGTAGCCAACTGGCCGATGCGCAGTTGCGCAGCCTCACCCTGGAACAGCAACTGACCTCCGCCGGTTTCGACCTGCAACACAGCGAAATCACCGCGCCGGCCGATGGCATCGCGGTCAATCTGGGCGTGCATACCGAAGGCGCCGTGGTGCGCGCCGGCGAAACCCTGCTGGAAATCGTGCCCCAGGACACGCGCCTGGAAGTGGAAGGGCATCTGCCGGTGCACCTGGTGGATAAGGTCGGCACCCATTTACCGGTCGATATTCTGTTCACCGCCTTCAACCAGAGCCGTACACCCCGGGTGCCGGGGGAGGTCAGCCTGATCTCCGCCGACCAGATGCTCGATGAAAAAACCGGCGCACCTTATTACGTGCTGCGCACGCGTGTGAGCGACGCGGCGCTGGAAAAACTCCACGGTCTGGTGATCAAACCGGGCATGCCCGCCGAGATGTTTGTGCGCACCGGCGAGCGCTCATTGCTCAATTACCTGTTCAAGCCCTTGCTGGATCGTGCCGGCTCGGCGTTGACCGAGGAATGAGCATGAGAACCCTGTTCTTCGCCTTGCTGCTCACCTGCGCCAACGCCCAGGCGGCCATGGGCCCGTTCGATGTGTACGAGCAGGCCCTGCGCAATGACCCGGTGTTCCTCGGCGCCATCAAGGAGCGCGACGCCGGCCTGGAAAACCGCACCATTGGCCGCGCCGGGCTGCTGCCACGGCTGTCGTATAACTACAACAAGGGGCGCAACAACTCCCAGGCCACCTTGCCTGATGGCCGTGGCGGCAATTATCACGACGACCGCAACTACAACAGCTACGGCTCCACCTTCAGCCTGCAACAGCCGTTGTTCGACTACGAGGCTTACGCCAACTACCGCAAAGGCGTGGCTCAGGCGCTGTTCGCCGATGAAAGCTTTCGCGACAAAAGCCAGGCCTTGCTGGTGCGGGTGCTGACCTATTACACCCAGGCGCTGTTCGCCCAGGACCAGATCGACATCGCGCGGGCCAAGAAAAAAGCCTTTGAGCAGCAATTCCAGCAGAACCGGCACCTGTTCCAGCAAGGCGAGGGCACCCGCACCGACATCCTGGAAGCCGAATCGCGCTATGAGCTGGCTACCGCCGAGGAGATCCAGGCGCTGGATGAGCAGGACGCCTCTCTGCGCGAACTGGGCGCGTTGATCGGCGTGCCGAGCGTCGATATCCACGACCTGGCGCCGCTGAATCAAGGGTTTGCCGCCTTCACCCTGACCCCGGCCAATTACGACACCTGGCATGAGCTGGCGATCAGCAATAACCCGGTGTTGGCGTCCCAGCGCCAGGCCCTGGAAGTGGCGCGTTACGAAGTGGAGCGCAACCGCGCCGGGCACTTGCCCAAGGTCACGGCCTACGCCAGTTCGCGCCAGCAAGAGTCCGACAGCGGCAACACCTACAACCAGCGCTACGACACCAACACCATCGGCGTGGAAGTCAGCGTGCCGCTGTATGCCGGCGGCGGCGTGTCGGCGTCCACGCGCCAGGCCAGCCGCGCCATGGAACAGGCCGAATACGAGCTGGAAGGCAAGACCCGCGAAACCCTGATCGAACTGCGGCGCCAGTTCAGCGCGTGCCTGTCAGGGGTGAGCAAGCTGCGCGCGTACCAGAAGGCCCTGGCGTCGGCCGAAGCCCTGGTGGTGTCGACCCAGCAAAGCATCCTCGGTGGCGAGCGGGTCAACCTCGACGCGCTGAACGCCGAGCAGCAGCTCTACAGCACCCGCCGCGACCTGGCCCAGGCGCGCTACGACTACCTCATGGCCTGGACCAAATTGCATTACTACGCGGGCAACTTGCGTGATACCGACCTGGCCAAAGTCGACGAGGCCTTCGGCCCGGTGAACCCACGCCCATAACAATAAGGACACCGTTTGATGAGCACTGACTCCTTGCGTTTCAAACCCTTCACCGCCGGTTCGCTGTTGCTATTGTCCATGACGGCCCAGGCGCAGTACCTGGAGGCCGGCCAGCCCGGTAACCCGGCCAGTTGGCGCTCGGCCGAGTACCTGAGCGACTGGGGTCTGGACCGCCTGCACGCCAACGAAGCCTACGCCGCCGGTATCGACGGCAGTGGGGTGAAGATCGGCGCACTGGACTCGGGCTACGATGCCAACCACCCGGAAGCTGACAAAGCCCGATTCCATCCGGTCACCGCCACCGGCACTTACGTGGATGGCACTCCGTTTAACACCACTGGCGCGCTGAACCCCAACAACGACTCCCATGGCACCCACGTCACTGGCACTCTGGGCGCGGCGCGCGATGGCGTGGGCATGCACGGCGTGGCCTACAACGCCCAGATTTATGTTGGCAATACCAACGCCAACGACAGTTTCCTGTTCGGCCCGACCCCTGACCCCAAGTACTTCAAGGCGGTGTACAGCGCCCTGGTGGATTCCGGCGTGCGCGCGATCAACAACAGCTGGGGCAGCCAGCCCAAGGATGTCAGCTACCAGACCCTCGGCGATCTGCACGCCGCCTACGCCCAACACTACAACCGCAGCACTTGGCTGGATGCAGCCGCAGACGTAGCCAAGGCCGGCGTGATCAATGTGTTCAGCGCCGGCAACAGTGGTTATGCGAACGCCAGCGTGCGCTCGGCGCTGCCGTATTTTCAGCCGGAGTTGGAGGGGCATTGGTTGGCCGTCTCGGGGCTGGATAAAGCCAATAACCAGAAATACAACAAGTGCGGAATCGCCAAGTACTGGTGTATTTCCACGCCGGGCGCGCTGATCAACAGCACCATTCCCGACGGTGGCTACGGGGTCAAATCCGGCACATCGATGTCGGCGCCCCATGCTACCGGCGCTTTGGCGCTGGTAATGCAACGCTACCCCTACATGACCAATGAACAGGCGTTGCAGGTGCTATTGACCACCGCCACCCAGCTTGACGGCTCGATCACCCAGGCGCCCAACACCACGGTTGGCTGGGGCGTCCCCGACCTCGGCCGGGCGATGCACGGGCCGGGGCAATTGCTGGGGGCGATGAACGTCAACCTGGCGGCCGGGCAGGCCGATGTGTGGAGCAATGGCATCAGCGACCAGGCGCTGATCCAGCGCCAGGCTGAGGACCGCGCCGAGCACGCCGCCTGGCAGCAGACCCTGATCGATAAAGGTTGGCAGAACGGCGTCAGCGCCAATGCCAGCCAGCAGGACCAGACCGACTATGGGGTCGGCAACGCCCGCGACCAGGCTGCCGCGACGCGTGTCTATGAAGGCAGCCTGATCAAATCCGGCGCCGGCAGCCTGGTGCTCAACGGCGACAGCACCTATCGCGGCGCGACCACCGTCAACGGCGGCCTGCTGGCGGTAAACGGCACAGTGACCTCGGCCGTGAGCGTCAACAACAGCGGTACCCTCGGCGGCTCGGGGCGTATTGGCGCGCTGACGGTTAATCGCGGAGGCCGGGTGACGCCGGGCAACTCCGTGGGGACCCTGCAAGTGGCCGGCGATGTGACGCTGGGCGCAGGCTCCACCTATGCCGTGGAGCTGACCCCCACCAGCAGCGACCGCATCGTGGCGGGCGGCAAGGCGCTGCTCGACGGCGGCACGCTGACCCTGGCCCTGGAAAATAGTCCGACCTTGCTCAGCGGTGCACAGGCGCAGAGTCTGATCGGTCGCCAGTACAGCATCCTCCAGGCCGCTGGCGGTATCGAGGGCCAGTTCGGTCAGGTGCTGCCCAACTACCTGTTCCTCGGTGGCAGCCTCGATTACGCCGCCGGCGGTGTGCAGTTGCAAGTGGTGCGCAACGACGCCCGTTTCGCCAGCGTCGGCGCCACGCGTAACCAACGCAACGTGGCCACCGCCGCCGAGCAACTGGGCGCGGGAAACCCGGTGTACGAAAGCATGGTGCGCAGCGAGTCTCTGGTCGCCGCGCAACAGGGGCTACAGCAGTTGTCGGGGGAGATCTACCCGGCGATCGGCGCGATGCTGATCAACGACAGCCTGCAATTGCGTGATGCGGTGGGCGAACGGCTGCGCCATGTACCCACCAGCGGCGAGCGCAACCTGTGGCTGAAGGCGCTGGGTGCCTGGGGCAAGACCGATGCGCGCAGCGAAACGGCGGGTGCCACCACCTCCCTTGGCGGCGTGCTGGCCGGTGTGGACGGCGCACTGGACGAGCAGACCCGTGTCGGCTTGGTCGCCGGCTACAGCGACAGTTCCCTGAGCCTGGGTAGCGGCACGCACTCATCGGCTTCCATCGACAGCTACCACTTTGGCGCCTATATCGGGCGGGAGTGGGGCAACTGGCGCACGACCGGCGGCGCTGCCTACAGCTGGCATCGCGGCGATGTGAAGCGCGACCTGCAATACGGCGACGTCAGCGGCAAACAGAAAGCCAAGCTGGAGGCGCGCACGGCCCAGTTGTTCACCGAAGCGGCGTATCGCATTCAACTGCAACCGCTGGCGCTGGAACCGTTCGCCAACCTGGCCTATGTGCACCTGGACAGCGATGGCTTGCACGAAAAAGGCGACGCCGCCGCCCTGCAACGCGGCAGCGACCGTCGCGACGCGGTACTCAGCACCTTGGGCGCACGCGTGTTGAAAACCGTCGCGCTCAATGACCACCAGCAGCTGGAACTCTCCGGTTCGCTGGGCTGGCAGCACAGCCTTACCGCCGTCGAATCCGAAGAGCACCTGGGGTTTGTCGCCGGCGGGCCTTCGTTCGCCGTGCGCAGTTCGCCGCTGTTGCGCGATGCCGCACTGGTGGGCGTGCAGGCGAGCCTGGCGCTGAGTGCATCGACGCGGGTCAACCTGGATTACCACGGCCAACTGGCTGGGCGTGAAAACACCCAAGGCGTGGGCCTGAGTTTGAACTGGCAGTTCTGAAGCGATCTACACACCTGCAATAAGAAAACTAAGGAAGGTCACCGTGAATATACGCAAATCAGGGGTCATCACCGCCGTACTGGCCAGCCTGGGGACGGCCCAGGCCGCACCTTATGTAGAAACCGGCAAGCTGGGCGACGCGGCGAGTTGGCGCAGCAACGAATTCAAGGCCGACTGGGGCCTGGGCGCCGTCAACGCCGACAGCGCTTATGCCGCCGGCTACACCGGCAAGGGCGTCAAACTGGGGATCTTCGATCAGCCGGTGTACGCCCAGCACCCGGAGTTCGCCAGCCCCGGCAAAGTGGTGACGATTGTCACCGAGGGCATTCGCCAATACACCGACCCGTATATTCCGGTCAAAGCCGGCGACGCGTTTCGCTATGACGGCACACCGTCCCTGGGCTCCAACGGCAAACTGGGCAACCACGGCACCCACGTCGGCGGTATTGCCGCCGGCAACCGCGATGGCGGGCCGATGCACGGCGTGGCGTTCAATGCGCAAATCATCAGTGCCGAAAACGGCGATCCTGGGCCGGAAGACGGGATCATCCTGGGCAACGACGGCGCGGTCTACAAAGCCGGCTGGGACGCTCTGGTGGCCAGCGGCGCGCGCATTATCAACAACAGTTGGGGCATCGGAATCGGTGACCAATACGCCCAGGGAGGCCGCGACCCGGCGTATCCGAATTTCACCGTCAACGAAGCCCAGGCGCAGTTCGACAATATCCGGCCGATCCTTGGCACCCTGGGCGGCGGGGCCTATGACGGTGCGATCAATGCCGCGCGCAGCGGGGTGCTGACCATCTTCGCCGCCGGCAACGATTACAACCGCAACAACCCGGACGCGATCTCGGGCCTGGCGTACTTTGTGCCGGACATCGCGCCGAACTGGCTGTCCGTGGCCGCATTGCAGCAAAACCCGGATACCAGCAGCGCCAATCCGTATGTGATCAGCACCTTCTCGTCGCGCTGCGGTTACGCGGCGAGTTTTTGCGTGTCGGCACCGGGCACCAAGATCTACAGCTCGGTGATCAACGGCACCAGCCTGGACAACCTCACCACCGACTACGCCAACTTCAACGGCACGTCCATGGCTGCGCCTCATGTGGCCGGTAGCGCGGCGGTGTTGATGGAACGTTTCCCGTATATGAATGGCGAGCAGATCTCCACGCTGCTGAAAACCACCGCCACAGATCTGGGCGCGCCGGGCATCGACTCGTTGTATGGCTGGGGCATGATCAACCTGGGCAAGGCGGTCAACGGCCCGGGGATGTTCGTTACCGCAGAGGATATTCCTGCCGAATTCCGTATCGACGGCGCGTATGGCAGCGGCCAGTTCGTTGCGGACTTGCCGGGCATCGGCGCGGTGGTCGATGCCGGCAAACCGACCCAGCGCGTCTGCAACGACGTGCACTGTGGGCTGGATGTATGGAGCAATAACATCAGCGGGCATGGCGGCCTGACCAAACAGGGCATCGGCGCCCTGGTGCTCACCGGCACCAACACCTACAGCGGCCCGACCCTGGTGAACCAGGGGCTGCTGGCGATCAACGGTTCGGTAACATCGGCTGTGACCGTCGGGCAGAGCGGTGTGCTGGGCGGCTCCGGTCGCGTCGGCTCGCTGCTGGCAACCCGCGGCGGCACGGTGGCGCCGGGTAACTCCATCGGTACGCTGAATGTGGCCGGTGACGTAACCTTCGAGCCCGGCTCGACCTATGCGGTGGAACTGTCTCCTACCAGCAGTGATCGCATCGTGGCCGGTGGTACCGCCACCCTCAACGGCGGCACTGTGACCCTGGCTCTGGAAAACAGCCCGACTCTGCTTAGTGGCGCCCAGGCGCAGAGCCTGATCGGTCGCCAATACAACATCCTGCAAGCCGCCGGAGGTATCAACGGCAGCTTTGGCGCGGTTCTGCCGGATTATCTGTTTATCGGCGGCACCCTGGACTACGCCGCCTCGGGCGTTCAACTGGATGTCGTGCGCAATGCCAACAGCTTCGCCAGTGCCGCGGTTACCGATAACCAACGCGCCGTTGCGGCTGCCGCTGAGCAATTAGGGGCGGGCAATGCGGTGTATGAGAGCCTGCTGACCGCGCCGAATGCCGCTTCGGCGCAGGACGCGTTCCAGCAATTGTCCGGTGAAATCTACCCGGCGCTGCAGACGGCACTGCTCAATGACAGCCGTTACCTGCGCGAAGCCGTGGGCGAGCGCTTGCAGAACGGCGAGATGGGCGCCACCAGCCAGACCGTCGACAGCCGTGGCAACGTGTGGGTCAAGGCACTGGGCGCGTGGGGCAAGACCGACAGCCGCAGCGACACCGCAGGCTATACCACCTCCATCGGCGGCATGCTCGCCGGGGTCGACGGCGCGCTGGATGACGACACCCGCCTGGGTTTGGTCGCCGGTTACAGCGACACCTCGCTGAATATGGGCAGTGGCACCCACTCGCGGGCAGCGGTGGACAGCTACCACTTCGGTGCGTACGCCGGGCATGAGATCGGCGCCTGGCGCCTGAGCGGCGGCGCTACCTACAGCTGGCATCGCGCCGATGTGAAACGCGACCTGCAATACGGTGAGGTGGCTGGCAAGCAGAAAGCCAAAGTCGATGCGCGCAGCACCCAGGTGTTCGGCGAAGCGGCGTACCGCGTCAACCTGCAACCGCTGGCCCTGGAGCCGTTTGCCAACTTGGCCTATGTGCATCTGGACACCGATGGCGTCACCGAAAAAGGCGACGCCGCCGCGCTGAAAACCCGTGACGACCGCCGCGACCTGGTGCTCAGCACCCTCGGTATGCGCGCCCTGAAAACCTTCAACGTCAATGACCACCAGACACTTGAGGTGTCCGGCACCTTGGGCTGGCAGCACAACCTGAGCAGCGTGGACGCCGAACAACACCTGGCATTTGCCTCGGGCGGTCCGTCGTTTGCCGTGGAAAGTGCGCCGATGGCCCGTGATGCGGCCTTGGTGGGTGCTCGCGTAAGCCTGGCGTTGAGCAAGGACGCGCGGGTGAATTTTGACTACAACGGCCTGTTGGCGAGCAAAGACAAGGTGCATGGCGTGGGCTTGAGCCTCGACTGGGCGTTCTGAGCCGAGAGCGGGTTTGCTGTGGCAAGCCCGCTCACTATCAGGACAAGCGTTTAGAGGGTGATGGACGTTCTCGATAAATTTAACAACAAGAGAGGCAATATCATGGGTGTGTTTGACTATAAAAACCTTGGGGCCGAGGGCTCCAAGGCCTTGTTTGCCGATGCCATGGCGATCACGTTGTATACCTACCACAACCTGGATAACGGCTTTGCCGTGGGCTACCAGCACAATGGCCTGGGCGTCGGCTTGCCGGCTACTCTGGTCGGCGCATTGCTCGGCAGTACGGACTCCCAGGGTGTGATCCCAGGCATTCCCTGGAACCCGGATTCGGAGAAGGCCGCGCTCGAAGCGGTGCAGAAGGCCGGCTGGACGCCCATCAGCGCCAGCACCCTCGGGTATACCGGCAAGGTCGACGCCCGGGGCACGTTCTTCGGCGAGAAGGCCGGCTATACCACGGCCCAGGTCGAGGTGCTGGGCAAGTACGATGACGCGGGCCAGTTGCAGGAAATCGGCATCGGTTTTCGCGGCACGTCTGGCCCAAGGGAGACGCTGATCACCGACTCCATCGGCGATCTGGTGAGCGACCTGCTTGCTGCGCTGGGTCCCAAGGATTACGCAAAGAACTACGCCGGCGAAGCATTCGGCGGCTTGCTCAAGAACGTCGCCGAGTATGCGGCGGCCCACGGTCTGAGCGGCCAGGATGTGCTGGTCAGCGGCCATAGCCTCGGCGGCCTGGCGGTCAACAGCATGGCCGATTTGAGCGAGGCCAAGTGGTCCGGGTTCTATAAGGACGCCAACTACTTGGCCTACGCCTCACCGACCCAGAGTGCCAGCGACAAGGTGCTCAATATCGGCTACGAAAACGACCCGGTGTTCCGCGCTTTGGACGGCTCATCCGCCAACCTGTCGACGCTCGGTATTCACGACAAACCCCACGAGTCCACCACTGACAACATTGTCAGCTTCAACGATCACTACGCCTCGACACTGTGGAATGTGCTGCCGTTTTCCATCGCCAATCTGCCGACCTGGATCTCGCACTTGCCGACCGGCTACGGCGACGGCATGGGGCGCATTCTGGAGTCCGGGTTCTATGAACAGATGAGCCGGGACTCGACGATTATCGTGGCTAATCTATCCGACCCGGCACGGGCCACCACTTGGGTGCAGGACCTGAACCGCAACGCCGAACCGCACACAGGCGACACTTTTATCATTGGCAGCGATGGCGATGATCTGATCCAGGGCGGCAAGGGCGCGGACTTTATCGAAGGCGGCAAGGGTAACGACACAATCCGCGACAGCAGCGGGCATAACACCTTTTTGTTCAGCGGCCAGTTTGGGCAGGATCGAATTATCGGTTATCAGCCGACGGATAAACTCGTGTTCCAGGGTGTGGCGGGCAGCGGGGATTACCGTGATCACGCCAAGGTGGTGGGTGGGGATACGGTGTTCAGTTTCGGGGCGGACTCGGTGACGTTGGTGGGCGTTAGCGGGGTGTTGGGGGAGGGGGTTGTGATCGGCTGAAGGGGCAGG
>NZ_JAEILC010000090.1:0-1654 GCF_016307435.1 Pseudomonas sp. S4_EA_1b
CGGCGGCAACCGCTCCGGGCTAATCTGCGAATTTTAGGGAAGAAGGAGACACATCATGGCTCGTGGCGTAAACAAAGTGATCCTCGTAGGCACTTGCGGACAAGATCCCGAAGTCCGCTATCTGCCCAATGGCAACGCCGTCACCAACCTGAGCTTGGCCACCAGCGAGCAGTGGACAGACAAACAGAGCGGCCAGAAGGTCGAGCGCACCGAGTGGCACCGCGTTTCGCTGTTCGGCAAGGTCGCGGAAATTGCCGGCGAGTACCTGCGCAAAGGCTCCCAGTGCTACATCGAGGGCAAGTTGCAGACCCGCGAATGGGAGAAGGACGGCATCAAGCGTTACACCACCGAGATCATCGTGGACATGCAGGGCACCATGCAGCTACTGGGCGGGCGTCCGCAGAATCAGCAGCAAGGCGGCGATCCGTACAACCAGGGCCAGCAGCAGGCACCCCGTCAGCAGGCCCAACGCCCACAGCAGGCCCAGCGGCGACCAGCGCAGCAACAGCCGCAACCCTCCCCACAGCCTGCCGCCGACTTCGACAGTTTCGACGACGATATACCCTTTTAGAAGCTAATGATTCTCATTAGCGTTTGTCTAAAGCCCCTCTCAGCAGGGGCTTTTTCTTGTCCGTGATACCCGCCAGCCGTCAATTATTCGTCAAAGAATGTTTTACCAACAGTTGACGAAAGCGCCACGGTTTGAGATACTAACCACGTCGAAGCAATACCGCTTCGACACCCCGGAAACCAGCGGCGGCAACCGCTCCGGGGCAATCTGCGAAAGGAGATTCAACCCATGACTATCGAAACCCACATCCTGTATTTCAGCGAAGCCGAGGCCCTGCGCGAGTTCAGCGCCTTCACCGTTGAAGTGTCCCATCAGGCTCGCCCGAACCAGACCCCATCCAACGTCACCATGTACATGATCGTTGCCCAGCGTGGCGGCATCGGTCGCCGCGAGGTGATCGCCGAGTTCCCGCTGGAAATGCACGCCACGATCTTCCGTGACATGTGCGAAGGCTTTGTGCGCAGCGAGCGCCTGACCAAGTAATCCAACCCCGGCCCGGAAACCAGCGGCGGCAACCGCTCCGGGCCTTCCTCTGCGAAAAAGGAGTTACCCATGACTACTCAAGCCCTTCCCTCGTTCCGCGTCTTCCTGGCCCGCCTGGCCGCTTCTGCGCGCCGCGCAGCGGCCCCAGCTCGCCCGGTGCCGTCCATGCAGCAACTGGCCGAGCGCGGCCAGTTAATGGAGGCCGCCGACCTTCTGACCCTCGCACGGGCTGTTAAACGGGCCTAACCCCACTACCCAACCGAGCGCCGCGGCTTCGCCCCGGCGCTCCCCGCTGGAGAACAGGATATGTACGGACACCAGACCACGCCGACCAAGGCCGCCAGGACGTGCCAGGCGCTTGCCGCCGCTGCGCGCAGGGCCGAGCTGCAACACGATTGGGAAGTGGCCGCAGAGTTCTACGAGGCCGCCGCAACGTTCATCACCAAACCGGGCGAACTGGCGCACCGCGATAGCGGCGGCTTGCTGCGCAAGGCCGCCGCGTGCTGGGAAGCTGGAGATCGGGACCAGGGGTTGTAAGCCGGAAACCCAGAAATTTCCGTCAGCCGATCAACATGGCTTGTCTCGCGCTTGGTCGATGAG
>NZ_JAEILC010000091.1:0-39991 GCF_016307435.1 Pseudomonas sp. S4_EA_1b
CTCCTTCTGGGCTTCGATGAGCTGAAGCGATCCGCTGTCGAATCTTGCGTAACTCTTTGTTTACCAAGGAGTTTTCCGTTTCGACTGCGCCGGAAGTGGGGCGAATTATAGACTTCTGGAATCTGCCGTCAAGCGTTAATTACACCTTTTCCGCAGAAGATGGTTTTTTCGCCATAAGTCGGGGGATACGGCGCATTAATGGGGGTACCCGCAACGCCAAAAGCAGCGCCCCTATAAAGGCGTAGACTGCCCACTCCTTCAGATCTGCCCTCACGATCCACAACATATGCAATAAACCAAGACCAAGAATCACATACACAAAGCGATGCAGCTTCTTCCAACGAGTACCCAGCCGACGCTGGCTATAGCGATTCGAAGTCACGGCCAAGGCTAACAAGCCCAGGAACCCCAATGCTCCGACGATAATGTAAGGTCGCTTGCGCAACTCCACTCCCAGTTGTGACCAGTCCAATCCTAAGACAAAGACACAATAAGCAGCCAAATGCAGCACCACATAAGCAAAGCACCACAACCCCAACTGCCGACGCACCGCTATCCACCCCGACCACCCAGTGAGCTTCTGCATCGGCGTCATTGCCAGAGTGATCAGCAACAGGACCAACGTGCCCAACCCCAAGCGATCAACCAACACCTTGCCCGGATCAGGCCCCAGCGCAAAACTCCATGCTTGATACAACCACCACAACGGCCATATCGCTACGGCGATAAAAACGCCGACACGCCAGATAGGATGACGCATCAATAGTTCTTCCGCAGGTCAAGGCCCGTATAAAGAGAAGCCACCTCTTCCGAGTATCCATTGAACATCTGCGTTTCACGCACGTTAGGACTGAAAAGGCCACTTGGCAGCCGACGCTCCCGCGCCTGAGTCCAACGAGGGTGATCGACAGTGGGGTTCACATTTGCATAAAACCCATACTCATCCGCAGCGATGCTTTGCCATGTGGTTTTCGGTTGCTCACTGACCAGGCTGATACGCACAATCGACTTCACACTCTTAAAGCCATACTTCCACGGCACAACCAAACGTAACGGCGCGCCATTCTGGTTAGGCAGCTCCCGCCCATACATGCCCACGGCAAGAATCGCCAAAGGGTTCATCGCCTCATCCAAACGCAAGCCTTCCACATAAGGCCAATCGATCAGAGCGAAGCTAGAACGCTGACCCGGCATGCTTTTTGGGTCCTGCAAAGTCTCGAAACGGATGTACTTGGCCTTGGACGTCGGTTCGACCTGCTTAAGCAAAGCGGCAATCGGAAACCCTATCCATGGAATAACCATCGACCACGCCTCGACGCAGCGTAAACGGTAGATTCGTTCTTCCAATTGATAAGGTTTCATGAAGTCTTCAAGGGCATAACGCCCAGGTTTCGCCACCTCACCATCGATCACAACACTCCAGGGCTCAGTCTTGAGCGAACCGGCATTTTTTGCCGGATCGCCCTTGTCGGTACCGAACTCATAGAAGTTGTTGTAGTGGGTTGCGTCCTTGAATGGAGTAACTGCCTCATCTTTGACCGTTACCGCTTGCCACTTTGTAGCAGGCAGCTTTTCGGTAAACCACCCAGGCGCCCTACCCGGTTCGACGTCGGCATAACGCGCAGCATCCTCCGCACTCGCCCAACGTGGAAGACTGGTGGCGGCAATGCCGGCAAGTGCACCACCGAGCAGGCTGCGACGAGAGAGGTAAAAAGATTCAGGCGTGACGTCCGACTCATGGGAATCGGACGCTTTAGGCAATTTGATTAACATGGCAACTCCGCAGCATTGGAGGACTGATGCACCAATAGACTGTGGAGTATGGGGGAAATTACATTAAGGCAACGTTTTGTCCCGACGCAGACGCAGCAAATACTGAATCGGGCCCGACGCGGCATAAACCAGGAATGCCAGCAGCAGAATCCGCGGCGGATCGCTGAACACCACGGCGAACACCAGCACCACGACAAGGATCGCCACGAAAGGCACACGCCCCTTGAGGTCCAGCTCCTTGAAGCTGTTGTATTTGATGTTGCTGACCATCAACATCCCGGCAGCTGCCACCATCAAGGCCACCAGGAACGACATTTTCGACCCCTGGATACCGTAATCACTGAACGCCCAGACAATACCCGCCACCACTCCCGCAGCAGCCGGACTGGCCAAGCCGATAAAGTAACGCTTGTCCGCGGTACCCACTTGGGTATTAAAGCGCGCCAGACGCAACGCGGCACCCGCGACATAGATAAAGGCAACCATCCAGCCAACCTTGCCCATATCACCCAGCGCCCAAGCAAACGCCAGTAATGCAGGGGCGACCCCGAATGCCACCATGTCCGACAGCGAGTCGTATTCGGCACCAAATGCACTTTGCGTATTGGTCATCCGCGCTACACGACCATCCAGACCATCAAGCACCATGGCCACAAAAATCGCGATAGCAGCAAAACCGAAATATTTGCTGGCACTCGCCGCGTCGCCCGCCGCCAGTGCACTTTGGGCGCTCATGGAGTTGATGATCGAGTAGAAGCCGGCGAACAGGTTCGCGGTGGTAAACAAGTTAGGCAGAAGATAGATGCCACGATGCCGGACCTTGCGGCCTTCCGCGTCATGCCCTTCTTCGACATGCTCATCAATCGGCAGCATGCTTTCGGCGTCGGAAGCCTGGTTTGGCTCTTCGGGACGTTCGCTCATGGACTTTACCTTGCAACAGTTTGAAAAATTCGACAAAGACTTGCGGCGAGTGTTCGCCAGCAAACGATGCAGCTTTATACCAGAACCGGCCAGCCAAACGAAAAAACGCGGCCTAGGCCGCGTTTTTCTTTGATGCGTACGACTTAGTTTTTGGCTTTGTCGACGATCTTGTTGGCACCGATCCACGGCATCATGGAGCGCAGTTGCTCGCCGATGACTTCGATACCGTGAGCAGCGTTGTTGCGACGCTTAGCGGTCATCGAAGGGTAGCCGGTAGCGCCTTCGCTGATGAACATTTTGGCGTACTCGCCGTCCTGAATGCGTTTCAGGGCGTTGCGCATGGCCTGACGGGACTCGGCGTTGATTACTTCCGGACCAGTCACATACTCGCCGTACTCGGCGTTGTTGGAGATCGAGTAGTTCATGTTGGCGATCCCGCCCTCGTACATGAGGTCAACGATCAGCTTCAGTTCGTGCAGGCATTCGAAGTAGGCCATTTCCGGCGCATAGCCAGCTTCAACCAGGGTTTCGAAACCAGCTTTTACCAGTTCAACGGTACCGCCGCACAGAACGGCTTGTTCGCCGAACAGGTCGGTTTCAGTTTCGTCTTTAAAGGTGGTTTCGATGATGCCGGTACGACCGCCACCCACGCCAGCAGCGTAGGACAGCGCAACGTTCTTGGCGTTGCCCGATGCGTCTTGGTAGATCGCGATCAGGTCAGGAATACCGCCGCCTTTGACGAACTCGGAGCGTACGGTGTGGCCCGGCGCTTTCGGCGCGATCATGATCACGTCCAGGTCGGCGCGTGGCACAACCTGGTTGTAGTGAATTGCGAAGCCGTGGGAGAAGGCCAGGGTGGCGCCTTTTTTGATGTTCGGCTCGATTTCGTTCTTGTACAGCGAGGACTGGAACTCGTCCGGGGTCAGGATCATGACCAGGTCGGCAGCAGCAACCGCGGAAGCAACGTCAGTCACTTTCAGGCCATGAGCTTCAGCCTTGGCTACGGTGGCCGAGCCTTTGCGCAAACCAACAGTCACGTCAACGCCAGAGTCTTTCAGGTTGCAGGCTTGCGCGTGACCTTGGGAGCCGTAGCCGATGATGGCGACTTTCTTGCCCTGGATGATCGACAGGTCACAATCTTTATCGTAATAAACTTTCATGAGGTTCCTCTATATATCCAGGCCTTAAGGCCATTCGCTAATTTGGGTTAGATGCTGAGTACTTTGTCGCCACGGGCAATCCCGGTGACACCACTGCGTACGGTTTCCAGAATCGAGGCTGTCCCGATCGACTGGATGAAGCTGTCCAGTTTGTCGCTGGTACCAGTCAGTTGAACGGTATAAACGCTGGCGCTCACATCGACGATCTGCCCGCGATAGATGTCGGTAGTCCGCTTGATCTCGGCACGTTGGGCGCCCGTGGCCTTGACTTTAACCAGCATCAGCTCGCGCTCGATGTGAGCGCTTTCCGACAGGTCGACCAGCTTGACCACTTCGATCAGCTTGTTGAGGTTCTTGGTGATCTGCTCGATCACCTCATCGTGGCCTACGGTTGTCAATGTCAGACGCGACAGAGTCGGGTCTTCGGTCGGCGCCACTGTCAGGCTTTCGATGTTGTAGTTGCGTTGCGAAAACAGGCCGACAACACGAGACAGAGCGCCGGGTTCGTTCTCAAGAAGCAGGGAGATGATATGCCGCATGATTACGTACGCTCCGTCTTGTTCAGCCACATGTCGCGCATAGAGCCGTCTTTGATCTGCATCGGGTAGACGTGCTCGCTGGTATCCACCTGAATATCGATGAACACCAGACGATCCTTCATGGCGAACGCCTCTTCCATCTTCGGCTTCAGATCTTTCGGATCAGTGATGCGAATGCCAACGTGGCCATACGCTTCTACCAACTTGATGAAATCTGGCAGCGACTCCATATAGGAATGGGAGTGACGGCTGTTGTAACTCATGTCCTGCCATTGACGCACCATGCCCAGCACGCCGTTGTTCAAGCAGACGATCTTGACCGGCAAACCGTACTGCAGGCACGTCGACAGTTCCTGGATGTTCATCTGGATGCTGCCTTCACCGGTGACGCACGCAACATCGGCGTCTGGGAAACTCAGCTTCACCCCCATGGCGGCGGGAAAACCAAAGCCCATGGTGCCCAGGCCGCCGGAGTTGATCCAGCGGTTCGGCTTGTCGAACTTGTAGTACTGCGCGGCGAACATCTGGTGCTGGCCCACGTCGGAGGTCACAAAGGCGTCGCCCTTGGTCACTTCGCACAGGGTTTCGATCACGGTTTGTGGCTTGATGATGCTGCCGTCACCCTTGTCGTAAGGGAACAGGCCGCGATCACCGCGCCACTCATCGATCTGCTTCCACCAACTGGCCACCGACTCCTTGTTAGGCGTCTCGCCGATATCCTTAAGCGCGGCGACCATTTCGGTCAGCACGCTCTCTACAGGACCCACGATCGGCACGTCGGCCTTGATGGTCTTGGAGATGGACGCCGGATCGATGTCGATATGGATTATCTTGGCATTTGGGCAAAACTTGCTCGCGCCGTTGATAACCCGATCATCGAAACGTGCGCCAACCGCCAGAATGACATCCGCGTGGTGCATGGTGAGGTTAGCGGTGTAGCTGCCGTGCATACCGAGCATGCCGACGAACTGACGGTCCGTACCCGGAAACGCACCGAGCCCCATCAGTGTGTTGGTCACCGGCAAGTTGAGCAGCTTGGCCAGTTCGGTCAGCGGTGCGGAACCGCCGCCCAGGATCACACCACCGCCCGAGTACAGCACTGGGCGCTTGGCCGCCAGCAACATCTCTGCGGCCTTGCGGATTTGCCCTGAGTGCCCACGGACCGCCGGGCTGTAGGAACGCAGCTTGGCTTTCTTGGGGAAGACGTATTCGAATTTTTCCGCCGGGTTGGTCATGTCTTTCGGAACATCGACAACGACAGGGCCCGGACGACCGGACTGTGCGAGGTAGAAGGCCTTTTTCATGACTTCCGGGATTTCCGACGGATGCTTGATCATGAAGCTGTGTTTCACGATCGGCCGGGAAATACCGATCATGTCGGTTTCCTGGAACGCATCGGTTCCCACCATGGTGCTGGGCACCTGGCCGGAAATGATCACCATCGGGATGGAGTCCATATAGGCCGTCGCAATGCCGGTAATAGCATTGGTTGCGCCTGGGCCGGAAGTTACCAGCACTACACCGGCTTTACCGGTGGCGCGGGCATAACCGTCAGCCATATGGGTCGCGGCTTGTTCGTGGCGAACCAGGATGTGGGTAACAGCCGGTTCCTTGAACAGCGCGTCGTAAACATGCAGAAGAGCACCACCTGGGTACCCGTAGATATAGTCGACGCCTTCGTCACGCAAAAAGCGGACGAGCATCTCACCACCAGATAAAAGCTCCACGTTGTTCACCTCTAAAACGCCAGAATACCGTCCGTTAAAAACCGACGGGTCTTAATAGGTTTACTTCTCAACAGAGCATGAGCGACGGTGGTCGCCGACTACGTCAGCACTGACTGAGCAAGTATTGGGATCGTCCCAAGTGTTGCGGGCTTTTCCCACCCAGCGCGAGGTAACGCGTTGCGGGTGTAACAGGTCGGCGCGGATGTGCGCCTCATGATCTGCTGAGCGGGCCTGCTTCTGGCAGTCCCGATACAGCGGACTTTGGATTCTTCTGTTTCAGGCCCTTCAAGTCAAGCAATAATTGCGCTTTTTTCCAACTAAGCGCATGAGAACGTAGAAGAAAGGGCCGTGAGGAGGGATAAAACTCGCCTGAATGTCGTCAAGCGGTAGAAATATGCGCAAGACTGCCGAAAAAGCCGGCAGTCAGGCAATTAACGAGCGTCGACGATCAATTGATCGAACTTTTTCAGCGCGTTGCGCAATCCGAGGCTTTCCTGAGGCCGGTCTACATAGACCATCTCGGCCATTTCTAGAATCCCCGACGCGCGTGGCAAAGGCAGATCCTGTTCAAGGATGTGCTTCATGCGCGCCAGGAAGATCCATTGCAGCCACTGGTGGAAATCCAGCGTATCCACCGAAAACGGCTCAACACTGCTGAGTGCTTCAGAGCTGGGGGGAACCTCTTCCCACCAGCCTTGCACGCGCAGCTCACGCTCAATCAGCAATAACTGTTCGGCAATCGCAGGAAAACGCCCATCCATCAGAGGTTGACCTTGGCTTTCTGGCGGGCCTGGGCGGCGCCGGCGGCATCGCCCTGCGCGGCGCGCGCGTCGCCGATCAATGCCCAAAGGCTGGCTTGCAGGTCTGGGCGACCATTGGCCAGGCTCAAACCCCGACGCGCGAATTGTTCGGCCTGCGGCGCGTCGCCCTGAGCCATGCGCACCTGCGCCAGGCGATACAGAACCTGAGGTTCTCGGGGTGCGACACGTTGCGCGCGTTCAAGGCTTGAGGAAGCGCCGTTCAAGTCGCCACCCGCCTGTTGCTGCTGAGCAGTGGTCAACAAAGCCAGCACCGGCCCGTCCAGTTGCTCGTCAGCCGACAAGCCGCCTGCATTGGAAGACGACGGAATGCCGCTCGGCGAGGACGGCATGTTATAGGTGCCTTGATTGACCGGCGCCGTCTGAATCGGCGTGGCGTCGATCGGGCCGGAAGTGCTTGGCCCTGGTGTCCACGGCTCGGCACTGATCGGCGCCGAAGTCGCGGCACCGCCGCCGGGCACCATCACCACCACGCCCGAGTCCTGCGGCACCGCTTGAGCTGCGGCCTGGACGGGACGCTTGGTCACGGTTTGGCGGAAGCCGCCATTGGCCGAGATCCGGTCGCTATTGGAAACGGCCGTGCTCGAGTCCACCACTGGAATGGAACCGCGTTGCACGCTGGAGCAACCGCCGAGCAAAGCCAGCGCTGTAATAGCTGGAAACCACCACTTGTTCACTTGAAACCCTCTTTGCTTAGTTCATCCAGCCCTTGACCCAGTCCATCACCGATTCTGCGTCAGCAGGGGCACCGCCACCGCACGCAGCACCGGGTGGTGGTTCGCTGCCGCGAATATACGGCATCTGCACCGCGCCCGGGCAGTTGGCATCAGAGCCCTGACCGGTGTGCGGATCGATCCAGGCCTGCACGATGTTATCCGGCTGCGGCATGTTCAACGGGAGCGGGTCAGCCTTGCGCATAAAACTGGTCCAGACCTGCAACGCGCCTGTCGCACCGGTGAACGGTGTCTTGCCATTATCGTCGCGCCCCAGCCATACAACGGCCAATACATCCTGACCAAAACCGGCGAACCAACTGTCCCGCGAATCGTTACTGGTGCCGGTCTTGCCCGCCAGCGTCAGATTGGACGGCAGCACCTTATAGACCGAACTGCCAGTACCTTCGCGCATTACGCGCTGCATGGCGTTCTGGATCAGGTAGATGGAACCCGCGTCGAAACGCTGCTGAATCTGGAAAGGATAGCGCTTGAGCGGCTCCCCTTCGGCGGTCAATACACTGCGGATGCCCCGCATCGGCGTATTGAAGCCACCGTTGGCCAGGGTCTGATACATCGTTGCCACTTCCATCGGCGTCATCGCGCCAGCGCCCAGCAGAATGGATGGAAACGCTGGGAATTCACGAGTAATGCCCAGTCGCGCCAATGTCTTGAGCACATTCGGCACCCCCACTTCCAGACCGAGGCGAGAGGTGGAAATGTTGTAGGAATGCGCCAAGCCCTGGTACAGGAATACCGTGCCATGGGAGCGGCGATCAAAGTTCTGCGGGGTCCACACCTGACCATCCCCGCCCTTGACCGACAGCGGATCGTCCGAGAGCCAACTGGTGAGCGTGTATTTGCTCGGCTTTTCCAGTGCGGTCAGGTACACCGCCGGTTTAACCAGCGAGCCGATCGGGCGCACAGCATCCAAGGCGCGGTTGAACCCGGCAAAGCTGGCCTGACGACTGCCGATCATGGCCTGCACTTCACCCGTTTCAGGGTTAGTCACCACCATTGCTGCTTCCACTTCGTCGGAACCTTTGCGCCCGGTCAGACGCTTGAAGGTGTCGTTGACCGACGCTTCAGCCTTCATCTGCAGGATCGGGTCAAAACTGGTGAAGATTCGCAGCCCCTCCTCGGTCAAGTCTTCGTCGCGATAGTCTTCACGCAACTGGCGTTTGACCAGATCGATAAAGCCTGGGAATGAGCTGTCCGCCAACTTGCCGCGGGAGGTCACGCCCAATGGCATTTTCTTGGCCGCGGCAACCTGCTCGGCGGTAGCAACGCCCTGCTGCTCCAGCACGTCCAGCACCAGGTTGCGGCGCTCCAGCGCACGCTCCGGATTACGACGCGGATTGTAATAGGAAGGCCCTTTGACCATGCCGACGAGCAGCGCTACCTGGTGCAGCTTCAATTCGGACAGCGGCTGGCCGAAGAAGAACTGACTGGCCAAGCCGAAACCGTGCACTGCGCGCTGACCATCCTGGCCGACGAACACCTCATTAAGGTATGCCTCAAGGATTTCCTGCTTGCTGTAGTGCAGCTCAAGCAACATAGCCATCATGGCTTCGGTGAGCTTGCGGGTCAGGCTGCGCTCGTTGGTCAGGTAGAAGTTCTTAACCAATTGTTGCGTCAGCGTACTGCCGCCCTGGGTCATTTTGCCGCCGGAGGTGTTCACCCAGATCGCGCGGGCAATCGACTTGGGCGAGACGCCCCAGTGGCTGTAGAAATCGCGATCCTCTACTGCAACCAAGGTTTCCAGCAGGTAAGGCGGCACCTGATCCAGCTTGATCAGGATGCGATCTTCAAGGTTTTTAGGGTAAATACCGCCGATCATCAGCGGTTCCAAACGAACCACAGGCAGTTTGGAACCATTGAGCGACGACAGTTCGGCCACATAATCGCCGGAGAAACGCACGCGTACGGGCTGAGGCTTTTCCAGGCCTTCATAGAATTGGAAGCCACGAGTGTTCAAGTCAACCGTATTACCGCTGACGGCGGCGGCACCCGGGCCATTGCTGACCGGCTCACGGCGATAACCGAGCGCGTCGAGCTCGGTGAGGAAGTCATCCTTGCTCAGCTTCTGGCCAGTGAACAGCTCCAGCGGGCGGGCGTAGACCTTGGCCGGGATAGTCCAACGTTTACCAGAGAACTTCTCTTGGACCACAGCGTCGAGGTACACCGCAAAGCCGGCGAGCACTACAAGACCGACAAGGCCGAGCTTGAGCGCCCAGCCCAACCAGGGGCGCAGGCTGCGGGAAGGTGTTTTTTTACGGGAGCGGGGAGATCGGGTTCGAGTCATGGCGGCGGATTATACGCATTTTATCGATGATCAACATGAGCCGGACAGCGGTTTGCACGACCGCCTACAGCGGCCATAATGCCCGACATGATTTCCCCAAGACTCTGAAGGATCGCCCGTGAGCCAGTCCCTGATCGCAGCCCTGCAAGACCCGGCGTTGTACCCCCATCCGGTAGAAGCGTTCCAAGTCATCGAAACCCATATCTCCTGGGTCATTTTGACCGGCCCCTTTGCTTATAAATTGAAGAAACCGATGAACTTCGGCTTTCTGGACTTCACCGCCCTGGAAGATCGCGGGCATTTCTGCAATGAGGAACTGCGCCTCAACCAACGCCTGACCCAGGATTTGTACCTGGAAGTACTGCCGATCACCGGCACCGCCGAATCGCCACAACTGGGCGGTGACGGCCCTGTGATCGAATACGCGCTGAAGATGCGTCAGTTTCCCCAAAGCCAACTGCTCAGCACCTTGCAGGCCAATGGCGAACTGACCGCTGCGCACATCGATGAAATGGCCCGGCAGATCGCGCACTTTCACCTCAGCGCCCCTCATGTACCGCAAGCTCACCCCGCCGGGACCCCGGACGAGGTGATGGCGCCGGTGCGACAGAACTTCGAGCAGATCCGCCCGTTCCTCAGCGACAAGGCCGACCTGGCTCAACTCGACGCCTTGCAAGCCTGGGCCGAAAGCAGCTTCGAACGCCTCAAGCCGCTAATCGCGCAGCGCAAGCTCGATGGGTTCACCCGCGAGTGCCACGGTGACATCCACCTGGGCAACGCAACCCTGATCGATGGGCAAGTGGTGATCTTCGACTGCATTGAGTTCAACGAACCGTTTCGCTTCACCGACGTTTACGCCGACACCGGTTTCCTGGCCATGGACCTGGAAGACCGCGGCCTCAAGTCCCTGGCTCGCCGCTTCATCAGTCAGTATCTGGAACTGACCGGCGACTACCAGGGCCTTGAGTTGCTGAATTTCTACAAAGCCTACCGTGCCCTGGTCCGCGCCAAAGTCGCGCTGTTCAGCATGCCGAGCGAAGCCAGCCCGGTGCAACGGGCCACCACCCTGCGCCAATATCGCAACTACGCCAATCTGGCGGAAAGCTACAGCACCATTCCATCGCGCTTTCTGGCGATCACCCACGGCGTCTCGGCCGTCGGCAAAAGCCACGTCGCCATGCGCCTGGTAGAAGCCTTGGGTGCTGTGCGTCTGCGCTCGGATGTAGAACGCAAACGCCTGTTCGGTGAACAGCAGGTGGAAAACACACCTCAGGCCGGCATCTATGCCGCCGACGCCAGCATCAAGACCTACGCACGCCTGAATGAAATCGCCAACATCGTGCTGCGCGCCGGTTTCCCGGTGGTGCTGGACGCGACGTTCCTCAAACGTGAACAACGCGATGCTGCCGCCAAGGTCGCCGAAGCCACTGGTGCGCCGTTTCTGATTCTGGATTGCAATGCGCCACAAGCGGTCATCGCCAGTTGGTTGGCGCAACGCCAGGCGGAACAAAACGACCCGTCCGACGCGACCTTGGCAGTTATCGAGGAACAGCAGGCTCATCGCGATCCCCTCACGCCGGAAGAGTTATTGCAGAGCAAGCGGGTGGAAACCAATCAAAGCGGAACCCTGGATGCACTGGTCGCGCAAATTCGTCAGCGTCTGCCAGGCTTGTAAGAAAAATTTATTGGTCGCGTCGTCTACTTAAACGCGCGACCGCACAATAGTGGCACTATAATGGCGTCATAAGTCCAACAGGAGTCGTTTTCATGAGTAAGCCTAAGCTTCTTGATACACCGCTCTACGCGCTCCTGCACAAAGACGATATTCGCGGCTTCAACCAAGAGCGCCCTACCGAAGGTGTCATCGATATGCGCGGAGGCGATTTCCGCGGTTTGGACCTGCGCGACCTGAACGCCGCCGGCGTGGACTTCACCGACGGGTATTTCCGCTCTGCCGACCTGCGCGGTCTGGATTTGCGCGGCTGTTCGCTGGAAGGCGCCAGCCTTGCCCATGCGCAGATTTCCGGCACGTACTTCCCGCCTGAACTGACCGCCGATGAGATCCTGATGTCGGTCAACTTCGGCACTCGCCTGCGTTACCGCACCAAGTGAACCTCAAGGTCCAGGCCCCGGTTATGCGCCAGCGTAACCTGGGCCTTGGGACTGCGCGCGTCAAAGTTACAGCGTCAGGCTTATAAGCTTTTGAGCCGTATCAGAGCAAAGAACTGCACTTTTCCTACTGAACGCTACACTCCTTTTCAGGCCTGTCTGGTCACGATACCCACCGCACCGTTCGGCCGTCGCAAGGAGGCTTGATGAACGATGAGCTGCAACACCTGAAAAACCTCGGCAAGACCTCAGCGCAGTGGCTGCATGCAGTGGGCATCCACAGTGCATCCGACCTGCGCCGCCTGGGGGCGGTCGATGCCTATCGAGCAGTAAGGACTCGCGGATTTCGGGCATCGAAAGTGTTGCTGTATGCGATCGAAGGGGCTTTGCTGGATGTGCACTGGAACGATATTCCTGCCGAACGCAAGGAAGCCTTGAATCGCCAGCTGGAGGCCGTGTCGTCTCGCCCTAAGAGTTGAGCCTGGCTAGATCTCGCCACTCGGCGTTTCGAACGAGCGTTTGAGAAAACTTCAGGAAGCCGCACAAACTACGGTTGACTCTCAAATGAGAATCGTTATGATTATCACAGCTGGTCGCGAGATCAGCCGATAACTGAAAGGCCCTTGGTTCGGACTCTCAGATTATCTCCTCATCAGGCTAATCACGGTTATTTGACCCGGCTTTTGCCGGGTCTTTTTTTGCCTGATAGAAATCCTATTCAGCGCGCGATGACCAATGGATGCCCACGCTCCGGATGCGGCTGCACCAACACTTCAAGGCCGAATACTGCCTTGACGATCTCAGGCTGCAGCACCTGGATCGGCGTGCCCAAGGCGTAGGGACGCCCTTGCTCTAGTAGCAGCATCCTGTCGCAGTAGCGCGCCGCCAGGTTCAGGTCATGCAGGATCACCAGCACCGCCGCTCCGCGGTCAGCAAAGGCACGTATTGCCTGCAGGATGGTGTGTTGGTGCAAGGGGTCGAGCATCGATGTGGGCTCATCCAGCAGCAATGTCTGCCCCGCCTCACCCGGCCACAATTGCGCCAATACCCGTGCCAGGTGCACGCGCTGGCGCTCACCGCCCGATAAGGCCAGATAGTTGCGACCGCTCAGGTGCCCGACATCCGCCGCCTGCAACGCCGCAGCGATGAACTGCTCATCACGGGTTTTGCCGGTCTGATGGGGCAGTCGCCCCATCCCCACCACCTCTTCGACACGGAAAGCAAAATCCAGGGTGGAGGTTTGCGGCAACACTGCCAGGCGCTGAGCACGCTGTGCCCCGCTCCATGCGCTCAAAGCCTGCTGATCCAGCCAGACATTGCCCTGATCTTCTTGCAACTCACCGCTCAAGGTACTCAACAGTGTGCTTTTGCCGGCGCCATTGGGCCCCAGCACGCCGAGCACCTCACCTGGCAGCAGATCGAGGGTTATGTCCGCCAATACGATTTTGCTATCACGACGGACCTGCACCCCTTCCACCCGCAACATCAGGCGCGTCCTCGTAATAACAAGTACAGAAAAAACGGCGCGCCGATAAATGCAGTCACAATGCCGATCGGTAATTCGGCAGGCGCCAGGGCAAGCCGTGCGATCAGGTCGGCGCACAGCAACAAACTCGCGCCCGCCAACACCGACGCAGGCAATAGCACGCGATGATCAGGCCCAGCGAGCAATCGCACCAAGTGCGGCACCACCAAGCCGACAAATCCGATCATCCCCGCCGCAGCCACCGCCGCCCCTACACCCAGGGCGGTGCAAAACACCAGTTCACGTTTAAGCCCTTCGACATCAACGCCCAGGTGGCTCGCTTCAGACTCGCCAAGCAGCAACGCATTCAACGCCTTCGCCCGCCGCGGCAACCACAGCGCCACCCCCGCAGTTACCAGCAACAACGGCCATAGCCTTGAATAGCTGGCACCGTTGAGGCTACCCAGGTTCCAGAACGTGAGTGTGCGCAACGTGGCGTCATCTGCCAGATAGGTAAACAAACCGACTGCCGAACCGGAGAGAGCCGTTAGCGCAATGCCCGCGAGCAGCATCGTGGCCACATGGGTCTGACCATCACGCCTCCCCAGGCGATAAACCAACGCAGTCACCCCCAGCCCACCGGCAAACGCGCACAACGACAGCACATAGGGCCCGAACACATCCGGTAAACCGCCTAGGAACGCAGAGCCGACAATCGCCACCGCCGCCCCCAAGGCCGCACCGCTGGACACCCCAACCAATCCCGGGTCCGCCAACGGGTTACGAAACAGCCCCTGCATCGCCACCCCCGACAACGCCAACACGCCGCCGACCGCCAGGCCCAGCAAGGTGCGCGGCAGCCGGATCTGCCCCAGGATCAGCTCAGCCTGCTCCAGGCCGTGGGCATCGATGGGTAGGCCCATCAAGCGCAAAGCTGCACGAAGCGTATCCCCCAGCGGCAGGCTGACGGGCCCTAAAGCCAATGACAGCCAGGTGGCCAACCCGCATAAGAGCGTCAAGCCGATAAACAACGTTCGTGGTTTTACCAGTGTGGTCATGGTGTAGCTTCAGACGAAGTCGGATAGAACCCGGCCGATAATACTTCCAGACTTTGCGGCAGACGCGGCCCCAATCCGCCAACCAGCAGAGTGGGGTCCACTTCAAGCACCCGGCCCTGTTTGGCCGCTGGCGTCGACGCCAAAATCGGGTTTTCCTTGAACAGCGCCGCACGCGCCGCCGCCCCTGTCAATGCGCGATCCGCAAACACCAGCACCTGCGGACTCAGCCCCGCCAGCGACTCTGCCGAAAAGGGTTTATACCCCGTGTGCGTAGCTAGGTTGTGGCCACCCGCCTGGCGCAGCATCCAGTCCGCTGCCGTGTCCTGGCCAGCAACGAGCGGCTTGCCACCGGCATTGCCAACAAGCAGCAACACACCCGGCGCCTGCCGAGTCGCCTGGATCTTCACGAGGCGGTTTTTCTGCCGTTGCAGCGCCTGCTCATAATCGCCGAACAGTGCGCGCGCCTCAGCCGCCTTACCGAGTAATGTCCCCAGGTGCTCAAGGTTGCTTTTCAGCGCCTGTAAATCTGGCTGTGCGGAAAACATCTCCACTTGCACACCCGCGCTGCGGATCTGCGCCAGCACTGGCGGCGGCCCCATTTCTTCGGTGCCCGCCAGTACCTGCGGACGCAAGCTGAGAATGCCCTCGGCCGACAATTGACGCTGATAGCCAATACTCGGCAACGTTTTAAGTGTCGCAGGATGCTGGCTGGTGGTGTCCACACCCACCAGTTTTGGCTCGCCCCCCAAGGCCACGACCCACTCCGACAGCGCGCCACCGGCACTCACCCAGCGTTGTGGTAGTTCAGAGGCCATTGCCCCGTGATTGATGAGCAAACCAACAACAAGCGCAATAGCGCTGGTACTCAGGCGCATAACAGGGTTTCCTTCCAGGGGCTGGGTCTCAGAACGCTTTTCGAGGAGACAGGATTGGCCCTGCCAGGCATCGAACGTAGCGCCCCGTCAGCCGACGAGCGAAGCCCGCATTTGATAATTGTTTGCATTTGAACGTCAAGGTACTTAAGGATTGAAATGAAGTTTCTCTGCTCCTCCGCCGCACTGGCACCCAATACCAGCCTCGGCTTTGATATCGACGGGTGCAAGTTATTGGCTGTACGCCGCGATGGCATTGCCTACTTCTATATCAACCGTTGCCCCCACCGCGGTGTTGCACTGGAGTGGCAACCCGGCCAATTCCTCGACGACAGCGCCAGCCTGATCCAGTGCGCGACACACGGCGCCTTGTTCCTGATTGAAACCGGCGAGTGCATCGCCGGACCCTGTGCCGGTAAAAGTCTGGTCGCCCTGCCCGGCCGCGAAGACGCACAGGGCCTGTGGGTGGACCTCTAGTCGAGCAGCACGTCCAAGCGGCGATCCACGCAAATCTCTTCGGCCGTAACACGCACGCCATAGGCCAGCACCTCCACCCCCGCCGCCTTGGCCTCGCGCAGCGCCGCGCCATAGGCCGCATCGATTTCCACGGCCGGGCGCACCGCATCGATCCCCGAAAGATTGACGCAGTACAACTGCACCGCCCGCACGCCATCCCGCGCCAGATAGGCCAACTCCCGCAGATGCTTGGCTCCGCGCTGGGTTACCGCATCGGGAAAGGCCGCCACTCTGGAATCATCGAAACCTAAGGTGACACTTTTAACTTCAACGTAGGCCGCGCCATGGGGATAGTCCAAACGGAAGTCGATACGGCTTTTCTCTTGGCCATAGGGGACTTCGCGCTTCAACGCGGTAAAGCCATCCAACTCGGCGATCACCCCAGCGCGTAGCGCCTCCTCAACCAATTGATTGGCGCGCGCCGTATTCACGCAGGCCAGCCGGCCCTGGGGCGTTTCGGCGATTTCCCAGGTGCCGGGCAACTTGCGCTTGGGGTCATCGGAGCGGCTGAACCAGACCTGCCCGCCTTCGACCATGCAATTGAGCATGGAACCGGTGTTCGGGCAGTGAATCGTGAGTAACTCGCCGGTAACGGTTTCGATATCGGTGAGAAAACGCTTGTAACGGCGAATCAAGCGGCCTTCTTCAAGGGGAGGATAAAAACGCATTAGCCTTGCCAACTCCGTAGACCACGGGCGATGCGCTCCACCGCCTCCTGCAGGCGTTCGATGTTCTGCGTATAGGCAAAGCGCACATGATGGCCGGCCTGATAGCGGCCGAAATCCAGACCGGGCGTGAATGCAACGTGCTCGGTTTCCAGGAAATGACGACAAAATGCGAAGGCATCGCCGCCAAACGCGCGAATATCGGCGTATAGATAGAAGGCCCCTTCCGGCTCGACCTCAATGCCAAAGCCCAGCTCCCGTAGCGCCGGCAGCAGGAAATCGCGACGGCGACCGAACTCGGCGCGGCGTTCTTCCAGAATGCTCAATGTTTGCGGGGTAAAACACGCCAGCGCGGCATGCTGAGCCATGCTCGGCGCGCTGATGTAGAGGTTTTGTGCTAGCTTCTCCAGCTCACCCACCGCTGCGGGCGGCGCCACCAGCCAGCCTAGGCGCCAGCCGGTCATTCCGAAATACTTCGAAAAACTATTCAAGACGAAGGCGTCATCATCGACTTCCAGCACACTGGCGGCGTCGGTGCCGTAGGTGAGGCCGTGATAAATCTCATCCACCACCAGATGGCCATCGCGCGCCTTGATTGCACTCGACAGCTCGGCCAGTTCGTCACGGGTGAGAATCGTGCCGGTCGGGTTCGCCGGCGATGCCACCAGGGCGCCCACACTGTCCTGGTTCCAATGCTTGTCCACCAAGTCGGCCGTCAGTTGATAGCGCACGTCCGGCCCTACCGGCACCAGTTGCGCGGCGCCCTCGACCAAGCGCAGAAAATGCCGGTTACATGGGTAACCTGGGTCTGCCAGCAGCCAGTGCTTGCCCGGGTCAACCAGCAAACTGCTGGCCAGCAGCAACGCACCGGAACCGCCTGGCGTGATCAGGATGCGTTCCGGATCGACATTCAAGCCGTAGCGTTGCTGATAAAACCCACTGATGGCTTCGCGCAGCTCCGGCAGGCCACGGGCGGCGGTGTAGCGGGTTTTGCCATTGGCCAGCGCGGCCTGGCCGGCCTGGATAATCGGCGCGGCCGTGGTGAAATCCGGCTCGCCGATTTCCAGGTGGATCACATCATGGCCGGCCGCTTGCAGCTCATTGGCACGCGCCAGTAACGCCATGACATGAAAAGGTTCGATGGCGCGACTGCGCGCACTGTAGGGCTGGGCCATTAGCCTTCCTTAACGGTGAGGACAAAATCAGGATTCTACCGAACCCTCGCGGTAAAACATGCTCTATTGCCTGCTCGGTCGTTCGTGATGAACCCGGCACGCGCCAGCAAAACGACTAAAATCAACATTCGAGGCGATCCATACCCAGCCACAGCGGGCTGCTGCAGTTTGCAACCCCTGAGCGAAGGGCTTCGACAACCGGGAGTGGCGCACCCTGAATCTATCTGGTAAGTTCGCCCGCTTGCAGCCGCAGGGCCGGCAGGTGTCGGTGACGTTGCAATCCTGCGCAATGGATTAGAAGAGTGAGAGGCGGTCTATTCATGTCCACCCAAGCAAAGCAACAGCAGCAGAGCCTCAGCGGCTTCACACCTTACGTCGAAACGAAGGGTGAGGAGTACATGGGCAAGCCCATGCGCCAGCACTTCACCAAGATCCTGCAAAAGTGGAAGCAGGACTTGATGCAGGAAGTCGACCGCACGGTTGACCATATGAAGGACGAAGCCGCCAACTTCCCGGACCCGGCCGACCGTGCCAGCCAGGAAGAAGAGTTCGCCCTCGAACTGCGCGCTCGTGATCGCGAACGCAAGCTGATCAAGAAAATCGACAAGACGCTGCAACTGATCGAAGACGAAGAATACGGCTGGTGCGAATCCTGCGGCGTCGAGATCGGCATCCGTCGCCTGGAAGCCCGCCCAACCGCGGACCTGTGCGTAGACTGCAAGACCTTGGCCGAAATCAAGGAAAAACAGGTCGGCAAATAATCCTGCCGGGCTGATCGAATGGGGCGTGCGAACGCTCCATTTTTGTTTCTGGCGTTTGCCGATTTTCCAGTAGTATCCGGCCCATGACAGCCTCTACCTATATCGGGCGTTTCGCCCCCACGCCCAGCGGCCATTTGCATTTCGGCTCCCTGGTCGCCGCCCTCGCCTCCTACCTCGACGCCCGCGCCAATCAAGGCCTCTGGCTGATGCGCATGGAAGATCTGGATCCCCCCCGCGAAGAGCCCGGCGCCCAGGCGGCGATTCTTCATGCCTTGGAGAGCTATGGATTTGAGTGGGACGGTGAACTCGTCCGACAAAGCGAACGGCATGATGCCTACGCCAAAGTACTGAACGACCTGTTCAACCACGGCCTGGCCTACGCCTGCACCTGCTCACGCAAACAGCTGGAGCCTTACAACGGCATCTACCCGGGCCTTTGTCGTAACGCCGGTCATGACCCGCACGACGCAGCCATCCGTTTGCGTGTTCCTGAGCTGGAATACCACTTTACCGACCGAGCACAGGGCCATTTCCGACAGCACTTGGGCCGTGAGGTCGGCGATTTTGTTATCCGTCGGCGCGACGGCCTCTACGCCTACCAGTTGGCCGTGGTGTTGGACGATGCCTGGCAAGGCGTAACCGACATCGTGCGCGGCGCCGACCTTTTGGACTCCACGCCACGCCAGCTGTACCTGCAAGAACTGCTGGGCTTGCGCCAACCGCGCTATTTGCATGTACCGTTGATCGTTCAGCCGGACGGCCACAAATTGGGCAAGTCCTATCGCTCACCGCCGTTGACACCCGACCAAGCCACGCCTTTGCTGTTAAGAGCCTTGCGTGCCCTTGGCCAACAAACGGGCAGCGAACTGCTCTACGCCAGCGCGCGCGAGCTGCTCGATTGGGGCGTCCGGCATTGGGATGCCAACCGCATCCCGCGCGCGCTCACGTTGGCAGAAGCGCAATTGAGCTGAAGGCGCTTGCAGCTTGCCAGCCATCCGTTACCATCGCGGCAGTTTTTAACTCAGAGGCCAACATGTACATCTATCGATTGGTCCTGCTGTTGGTCGTCGGGATCTACCTGTTTTCCCCCGCCATCATGGATTGGTGGATCGACGCCACCGGCGCCTGGTATCGCCCGTATCTGCTGTGGCTGATCCTGATCGTCGTGACCTTCATCCTGCAGAGCCAAAAAGATGCCGATGAGCTTTAGCCTCACTCAGATGCTGCTGATCAGCGCCGCCTACCTGGCCGCGCTGTTCGGCGTCGCCTGGATCAGTGAGCGCGGGATGATCCCGCGGGCGATCATTCGCCATCCGTTGACCTACACCTTGTCCCTTGGGGTCTACGCAAGCGCCTGGGCGTTCTATGGCACGGTGGGCCTGGCGTATCAGTATGGCTACGGGTTTCTGTCCAGCTACCTCGGCGTATCCGGAGCATTCCTACTGGCGCCGGTGCTGCTGTACCCCATATTAAAAATCACCCGGACTTACCAGCTGTCGTCCCTGGCCGACCTGTTTGCGTTTCGCTTCCGCAGCACCTGGGCCGGTGCGCTAACCACTGTGTTCATGTTGATCGGCGTGTTGCCCTTGCTGGCCTTGCAGATCCAAGCGGTGGCCGACTCCATCAGCATCCTTACCCATGAGCCGGTGCAGCATCGCGTGGCCCTGGCCTTTTGCGCGCTGATCACGCTGTTCACGATTTTCTTCGGTTCACGCCACATCGCCACCCGCGAAAAGCACCAGGGGCTGGTATTCGCGATAGCCTTCGAATCGGTGATCAAGCTGATCGCCATCGGCGGCGTCGGCCTCTATGCGCTCTACGGCGTGTTCGATGGCCCACAACAGTTGGAGCTTTGGCTGCTGCAGAACCAGACTGCCCTCGCTGCCCTGCACACACCTTTGCAGGAAGGCCCGTGGCGCACATTGCTGCTGGTGTTCTTCGCGTCGGCAATCGTGATGCCGCACATGTATCACATGACGTTCACCGAGAACCTCAACCCCCGCGCGCTGGTGAGTGCAAGCTGGGGCCTGCCGCTGTTCCTGCTGTTGATGAGCCTCGCCGTACCGCTGATCCTCTGGGCAGGTCTAAAACTGGGCGCTACGACCAACCCGGAATACTTCACCCTCGGCATTGGCATGGCCGCCAATAGCCCGGCCCTTGCATTGCTGGCCTATGTCGGCGGTCTGTCGGCGGCCAGTGGCCTGATTATCGTCACCACCCTGGCGCTGTCGGGCATGGCGCTCAACCACTTGGTGTTGCCGCTGTACCAGCCACCGGCGGAAGGCAATATCTACCGTTGGCTGAAATGGACACGCCGTGCGCTGATCGTCGCCATCATCATGGCCGGCTACGGCTTCTACCTGATGCTCGGCGCTGGGCAAGACCTGGCCAACCTCGGCATCGTGGCGTTTGTGGCCACCTTGCAGTTCTTGCCGGGGGTGCTGTCGGTGCTGTACTGGCCGACCGCCAACCGTCGTGGTTTTATCGCGGGGCTGCTCGCGGGGATTCTGGTGTGGGTCGTGACCATGCTGCTGCCACTGGTCGGCAACCTCCAAGGCTTCTACATCCCGTTGCTGAATATGATTTACGTATTGGACGACACCAGTTGGCACATGGCCGCGATTGCCTCCCTGGCCGCCAACGTTTTGATGTTTACCCTGATCTCGCTGTTCACCAACGCCAGCCCCGAGGAAACCAGCGCCGCCGAAGCCTGCGCAGTGGACAACGTGCGCCGCCCGCAACGCCGCGAACTGCACGCAGCCTCGCCCCAGGAGTTCGCCACGCAACTGGCCAAACCCCTGGGCGCCAAGGCCGCACAAAAGGAAGTCGAGCAAGCGCTGCGCGATCTTTATTTGCCCTTTGACGAGCGCCGCCCGTATGCGTTGCGCCGCCTGCGCGACCGTATCGAAGCCAACCTGTCCGGCCTGATGGGCCCCAGCGTTTCCCAAGACATGGTCGAAACCTTTCTGCCCTACAAGGCCGGCGGCGAGAACTACGTGACCGAAGATATTCACTTTATCGAGAGCCGCCTGGAGGACTACCACTCGCGCCTCACCGGCCTGGCCGCCGAACTCGATGCGTTACGCCGTTACCACCGCCAGACCCTGCAGGAGTTGCCCATGGGCGTGTGCTCCCTGGCCAAGGATCAAGAGATTCTGATGTGGAACAAGGCCATGGAAGAGCTGACCGGTATCGCCGCGCAGCGCGTAGTGGGCTCGCGCCTCACGACCTTGGGCGAACCGTGGAAAGAGTTGCTGCAGGGTTTTATCAACCTGCCTGATGAGCACTTGCACAAACAGCACCTGGCCCTCGATGGCCAGACCCGCTGGCTCAACCTGCACAAAGCCGCCATCGACGAGCCCCTGGCCCCCGGCAACAGCGGTTTGGTGTTACTCGTGGAAGATTTGACCGAAACCCAGATGCTCGAAGACAAACTGGTGCATTCCGAGCGCCTGGCCAGCATTGGTCGCCTGGCTGCGGGTGTGGCCCACGAGATCGGCAACCCGATCACCGGCATTGCCTGCCTGGCGCAGAACCTGCGCGAAGAACGGGAAGAAGACGGTGAAATCACTGAAATCAGCGGGCAGATCCTTGAACAGACCAAGCGCGTATCGCGCATCGTGCAGTCCTTGATGAGTTTTGCCCATTCCGGCGCTCATCAGAATCAGGACGAGGCGGTGTGCTTGGCTGAGGTCGCGCAGGATGCCATCGGGCTGCTGGCCTTGAACCGACGCAATTTCGAAGTACAGTTCTTCAACCTGTGCGATCCCGATCATTGGGTCGACGGCGACTCGCAACGCCTGGCCCAAGTCCTGATCAACCTGTTGTCCAACGCTCGCGACGCCTCGCCACCCCACAGTGCGGTACGCGTCAAGAGCGAGGCTTTCGAGCATACGATCGACCTGATCGTGGAAGACGAAGGCAGCGGCATTCCACAGAACATCATGGACCGTTTGTTCGAACCCTTCTTCACTACCAAGGACCCAGGTGAAGGCACCGGTCTGGGCCTTGCACTGGTCTATTCCATCGTTGAAGAGCATTATGGACAAATCACCATCGACAGCCCGGCTGACACCGAAAGCCAACGCGGCACCCGTATTCGGGTGACTTTACCGCGTCATGTCGAAGCGACGTCCGCTGTGAACTGAGACCGTCGAGAGAATTGAATCAATGCCGCACATTTTGATCGTCGAAGACGAAACCATTATCCGCTCTGCCTTGCGTCGCCTGCTTGAACGCAATCAGTATCAAGTCAGCGAAGCCGGCTCGGTGCAGGAAGCCCAGGAGCGCTTCAGCATTCCCACGTTCGACTTGATCGTCAGCGACCTGCGCCTGCCCGGGGCGCCCGGCACTGAGTTGATCAAACTCGGCCAAGGCACCCCGGTGCTGATCATGACCAGCTACGCCAGCCTGCGCTCAGCAGTGGACTCCATGAAGATGGGCGCGGTGGACTACATCGCCAAGCCTTTCGACCATGACGAAATGCTCCAGGCAGTGGCCCGCATCCTGCGCGACCGCCAGTCGGCCAGCAGCGCTCCCGCCGAGCAGCGCCCCGCCAGCAAGGCTGCCAACGGCTCAGAAAAGCCTGGCGTCGACAACAGCAACGGCGAGATCGGCATCATCGGCTCCTGCCCACCGATGCAGGACCTTTACGGCAAGATCCGCAAAGTCGCCCCCACCGACTCCAATGTACTGATCCAGGGTGAATCCGGGACCGGTAAGGAACTGGTGGCCCGCGCCCTGCACAACCTCTCCAAGCGCGCCAAGGCTCCGATGATTTCGGTGAACTGCGCGGCGATCCCAGAATCGCTGATTGAATCCGAACTGTTCGGCCACGAGAAAGGCGCCTTTACCGGCGCCAGCGCTGGACGTGCGGGGCTGGTGGAAGCGGCGGACGGCGGCACGCTGTTCCTCGACGAAATCGGCGAGCTGCCGCTGGAAGCACAGGCGCGGCTGCTGCGAGTACTGCAGGAAGGCGAGATTCGCCGTGTAGGCTCGGTGCAATCGCAAAAGGTGGATGTGCGCCTGATCGCGGCGACCCACCGCGATCTCAAGAGCCTGGCCAAGATCGGCCAGTTCCGTGAAGACTTGTACTATCGCTTGCATGTGATCGCTCTCAAGCTGCCTGCCTTGCGCGAGCGTGGTGCAGACGTCAACGAGATCGCCAATGCCTTCCTGCAGCGCCAGAGCGCGCGCATCAACCGTACCGACCTGAAGTTTGCCCCGGATGCCGAACAGGCCATTCGGCATTACTCATGGCCAGGTAACGTGCGCGAGCTGGAGAACGCCGTGGAACGCGCGGTGATTCTGTCGGAAAGCCCGGAAATTTCCGCTGAGCTGCTGGGCATTGACATCGAACTCAGCGACCTGGAAGACGACGAGTTCATCGGCTTGGCGCCGCAACAGGGCGCGGCCAGTAACACCAGCCATGAGCCGACGGAAGATCTGTCGCTGGAAGATTACTTCCAGCATTTCGTCCTGGAGCATCAGGACCACATGACCGAGACCGAGCTGGCGCGCAAATTAGGCGTGAGCCGCAAGTGCCTGTGGGAACGCCGTCAGCGCTTGGGCATTCCTCGGCGTAAGACCGGCGTGGCCAGCGAGAGCTGAGGGCGCGCCCACCGGTAACACCGGCAAATGTGAAAAAACTGTTACCGCGGACAACCCGCGTAACAAAAGCCGGGGCTTACGGTAACGAAGCCCCGGCTTTTTTTGGCCTGTCAAAAAACCGAAACCTCCTCAACCCCCCGGTTTTGCTGGACGACACAAAAGTTGGCACGCACCCTGCTATATGCTTAGTACAAAAACAATAACAAGCTTTGTACAAGACAATAAAAATAAGACGAATCGACTCACGCATAACAAAAACAACACGGCGGAGGCGCAGCTAACTGATTCTTTTGGAGAGGCGTTGCATTTGGGGCTTGCCCCGCAACCAGGCCGAGAACAACAAAAACTGCCCTAAGGCAGAGCCTGAACTGGTTGGATCGTAGATCAGCAACACAGCGACCAAAGCAATCCGTTTGCTCTTGACTCCCGATTGGGAGTGTCATGAAGGTGAAGCTTCATGGCGAGGGCGATCAACAAAAACAAGAAGCCCGAAATCAATAATAAAAATAGAGCACGCAACTACTTCTGGGGGAGCTTCGGCTCCCCTTGTAGTTTCCGCGATTTGACCTTCCAAAGCTTATGGCGCAATGCCTGCAGCTTGTTCCTACACCATCCCCTGACTAAATGCTAGAATCCCGGCCCATCATGCGGTCATTCTTCGTTTTGGCCGAACATTCCTTCAAACAGTGCATCCCATGCTGAAGAAGCTGTTCCAGTCATTCCGTTCTCCCTTGCGTCGTACGCAACACAAACGCAGCACGCCTGAAGTGCTCAATAGCAGCCAGCATTCGCTGCAACGTGCTCAGTTCAGCCGTTATGCGGTGAATATCGTCGAACGGTTGCAGAACGCCGGCTACCAGGCCTACCTGGTGGGTGGTTGCGTACGCGACATGCTGCTCAACATCACGCCCAAGGACTTCGACGTCGCCACCAGCGCCACGCCCGAACAAGTGCGCGCCGAGTTTCGCAATGCGCGGATCATCGGTCGCCGGTTCAAACTGGTGCATATCCACTTTGGCCGAGAAATCATCGAAGTCGCCACATTCCGCGCCGGGCATCCGCAAAACGATGAAGAGGAAGACACCAACCAGTCTTCCCGAAACGAGAGCGGGCGTATCCTGCGTGACAACGTGTACGGCACCCTGGAAGAAGACGCGCAACGCCGCGATTTCACCATCAACGCCTTGTATTACGACCCGGTCAGCGAGCGCATCCTCGATTACGCCAACGGCGTGCACGATATTCGCAACAACCTGATCCGCCTGATCGGCGACCCGACCCAGCGCTACCAAGAAGACCCGGTACGCATGCTGCGGGCCGTGCGGTTCGCCGCCAAGCTGAACTTCGGGATCGAGAAACACACCGCCGCCCCCATTCGCGACCTGGCGCCGATGCTGCGGGAAATCCCCTCGGCGCGCCTGTTCGAAGAAGTGCTCAAGCTGTTCCTCTCGGGTTACGCGGCCGATACCTTCGAAATGCTCGTCGACCTGCAGTTGTTCGATCCGCTGTTCCCGGCCAGTGCCGAGGCGCTGGAATACAACCCCACCTACACCCACACGCTGATCAGCGAAGCGCTGATCAATACCGACCTGCGCATCAAGCAGAACAAGCCGGTGACACCAGCCTTCCTGTTTGCTGCGCTGTTGTGGCCAGCCCTGCCAAAACGTGTGCTGCGCTTGCAGGAACGGGGCATGCCGCCGATTCCGGCCATGCAGGAAGCCGCTCACGAGTTGATCGCTGAGCAGTGCCAGCGCATTGCAATTCCGAAACGTTTCACCCTGCCGATCCGCGAGATCTGGGACATGCAGGAACGCCTGCCACGCCGCAGCGGCAAACGCGCCGATCTGTTGCTGGACAACCCGCGCTTCCGCGCCGGCTACGATTTCTTGCTATTGCGCGAAAGCGCCGGCGAACAGACCGACGGCCTGGGCGAATGGTGGACCGACTACCAGGATGCCAATGACAGCGAACGCCGCGAGATGATCCGTGAGCTGGGCAGCAAAGGCGATGGTGCTGGCGAAGGGCCGAAAAAGCGTCGTCGCAGCGGTGCCAAGCGCAAACGTAGCGCCGCCGATGCATCGGGCACCGCAGGCGAGTAACCGTGGAACGTATCTACATCGGCATGGGCAGCAACCTGGCGGCCCCGGAGCAACAACTGCGCAATGCTGTCCAAGCGCTGGCGCGGTTGCCCGGCACTACCCTCGCCGGGGTGTCCGCCTTCTATCAAAGTGACTCCCTATTGCCCGGGCAACCGCGTTACACCAACGCAGTGGCAGCCTTGGACAGCGACCTGGCGCCCCTGGACCTGCTCGACGCGCTGCAAGCTATCGAAAATGACCAAGGCCGCGAACGCCTCGAACGCTGGGGCCCTCGTACCCTTGATCTGGATATCCTGCTGTTTGGCGATCACCTGATCGACCAGCCGCGCCTGAAAGTGCCCCACTACCAGATGCACCTGCGTGCGTTTGTGTTGTACCCGTTGGCCGAACTGGCGCCCGCCGCATTGCAATTGCCGGATGGCAGACGCCTCAGCGCCCTGCTCGAAGCCTGCCCGTTTGTCGGCCTGGAACGGCTCCCAGTTGCTGAATCGCGTCAGTAACAGCGGTAACACCGCCGTCGTAACAATGCGGTAACACATCCAATTGACTTCCCGTGTCCTCCTCACGACTATAGGCGTCCCGCTGCCGCCAACCCGGCGCTAAAGGGCGCAATCCAGGCCTTATAAGCACTGCTCTCAAGACGGTGCGCCTGTATAAACGAAGACTCACGCGCGTTACTCGCTGTTTCCAAGCGCCTGAACGAGGACCCTTTTCATGCCAGACATTACCCTGACCACCTTGCAGAGCCTCAAGCTCAAAGGTGAAAAAATCGCCATGCTGACCTGCTATGACGCCACTTTCGCCCACGCCAGTTGCCAGGCCGGGGTCGAGGTGTTGCTGGTGGGCGACTCCCTGGGCATGGTTCTTCAAGGGAATGACAGCACACTGCCTGTGACCACGGATGAACTGGCGTACCACACCGCCAGCGTCAAGCGCGGCAATGATGGTGCGTTCATCATCGCCGACCTGCCGTTCATGGGGTACGCCACCCTCGAACAAACCTTCCTGAACGCCGGAAAACTGATGCAGGCCGGCGCCCACATGGTCAAGGTCGAAGGCGCCGTATGGCTTGCCGAGTCGATCCGCCTGCTGGCTGAGCGCGGCGTGCCGGTATGCGCACACATGGGCCTCACCCCGCAGTCGGTCAATCTGCTCGGCGGCTATAAAGTGCAAGGCCGCCAGGAAGCCCAAGCGCGACAGATGCGTGCCGACGCCATCGCCCTGGAGCAAGCCGGCGCCGCAATGATTCTGCTGGAATGCGTGCCGAGCGAACTGGCCGCTGAAATCACCCAGGCCGTCAAAGTACCAGTGATTGGAATTGGCGCCGGTTCGGCCACCGATGGCCAGGTACTGGTGCTGCACGACATGCTCGGGCTGTCGATCAGCGGCCGGGTTCCGAAGTTCGTCAAAAACTTCATGCTCGGCCAGGACAGCATCCACGCCGCCTTGAGCGCCTATGTCGCCGAAGTCAAAGGCGTGACCTTCCCCGGCGCCGAACACGGATTTTCTGCATGAACACCGTAAAAACCGTACGAGAACTGCGATCGGCCGTGGCCCATGCGCGCAAGGCCGGCAAACGCATCGGCTTTGTGCCCACCATGGGCAACCTGCACAGCGGCCACGCCACGCTGGTGACCAAGGCCGCGCAACAGGCCGAATTCGTGGTGGCGAGTATCTTCGTCAATCCACTGCAATTCGGCGCAGGCGAAGACCTGGATAAATACCCCCGCACCCTGGCCGCCGACCAGGAAAAACTCCTGCAGGCCGGCTGCAACCTGCTGTTCGCGCCGACGGTCGAAGAGATGTACCCCGACGGCATGGCCGGCCAGACCCGCGTCAGTGTCCCGCAATTGTCCGAAGGTCTGTGTGGCGCCAGCCGCCCTGGTCACTTCGAGGGCGTGGCCACGGTAGTCAGCAAGCTGTTCAATATGGTTCAGCCGGACATCGCGGTGTTTGGTCAAAAGGACTACCAGCAACTGGCCGTGATTCGCGCCATGGTGCGCGACCTGAACATGCCGATCCAGATCATCGGCGAACCCACCGTACGCGCCGACGACGGCCTGGCGCTGTCCTCGCGCAACGGTTACCTCAGCGATGAACAACGTGCCATCGCTCCGGTGCTGTACCGCAGCCTCAGCCAGATGGCCGCTGCGATCAAATCCGGCGATCGCGATTTCGCCAGGCTGCGCGCCGAACAGGTGGAGCAGATCGAAGCCGCCGGGTTGCGCCTGGATTACCTGGAAGTGCGTCAGGGCGTAAATCTGCGCTCGGCCACGGCCGAAGACCGTGACCTGGTGATTCTGGTCGCCGCCTATCTGGGCGCAACCCGCCTGATCGACAACCTGCACCTGACCCTCGACTGACCCTGCCGACACCCCGCCATTGCTCCGCCCGCTGTGCCGGTATAAAAAAGTACCGGCTACAGCACAGACAAAGCCAAGACATATGCCCACGCTAGGTTTAATGTAATCGCCCTGCGCTATGGTTAGCGCTATCTGGAACCCAGCCCCTGATAAAAGACTGGATGTTCCGGGCTTTGAAGTGTCCTAAAGGCAGTCCCCGTAATAAAAGGAAACCCGCAGCGATGGCGTACTACCGCACTCCTCATGACGTTACCGCTCTGCCCGCCTGGCAAGCGCTCACTCAACACCGCCAAGCCATGCAGGATTTCAGCATGCGCGAAGCGTTCAATGCCGATCCCCAGCGTTTTTCCCAATTCACCTTGAGCAGCTGCGGACTTTTCCTCGATTACTCGAAAAACCTGATCACCAGCGAAACCCGTGACCTGCTGGTGGCCCTGGCCAAGGAAGTCAATCTCAAGGGCGCCATCGATTCGCTGTATGCCGGCGACCCAGTCAACTCGTCCGAAGGCCGCCCGGCCCTGCACACGGCCCTGCGCCGTCCGGTGGGCGACAAGTTGTCGGTCAACGGCGTGAACATCATGCCGGACGTGCACAAAGTGCTGAATCAGATCACTGATCTGGTCGGCCGCATCCATGACGGCTTGTGGCGTGGCTACACCGAAAAACCGATCACCGACGTGGTGAACATCGGTATCGGTGGCTCGTTCCTCGGCCCGGAGCTGGTCTCCGAAGCCCTGCTGTCCTACGCTCATAAGGGCGTACGCTGCCATTACCTGGCGAACATCGACGGCAGTGAGTTCCACGAACTGACCATGAAGCTGCGCGCCGAGACCACGCTGTTTATCGTCTCATCGAAATCCTTCAACACCCTGGAAACCTTGAAGAACGCCCAGGCCGCACGCGCATGGTACCTGGCCCAGGGTGGCTCGGAAGCCGAGCTGTATCGCCACTTTATTGCGGTGTCGAGCAACAACGCGGCAGCTGTGGCCTTCGGTATCCGCGAAGAAAACATCTTCCCGATGTGGGACTGGGTCGGCGGCCGTTACTCGCTGTGGTCGGCCATCGGCTTGCCCATCGCCCTGGCCATCGGTATGTCCAACTTCAAGGAATTGCTGTCCGGCGCCTACACCATGGACCAGCATTTCCAGAACGCACCGTTCGAAGCCAACATGCCCGTGCTGCTGGGCCTTTTGGGCGTGTGGTACGGCAATTTCTGGGGTGCGCAGAGCCATGCGATCCTGCCGTACGACCACTATCTGCGTAACATCACCAAGCACTTGCAACAGTTGGACATGGAATCCAACGGCAAGAGCGTGCGCCAGGACGGCACGCCGGTGTCCACCGACACAGGCCCGGTGATCTGGGGCGGCGTGGGGTGCAACGGTCAACACGCGTACCACCAGTTGCTGCACCAAGGGACTCAGTTGATTCCGGCCGACTTCATCGTGCCGATTGTCAGCTTCAACCCTGTGTCCGATCACCATCAGTGGCTGTACGCCAACTGCCTGTCTCAAAGCCAGGCGCTGATGCTCGGCAAAACCCGCAGCGAAGCCGAAGCCGAGTTGCGTGACAAGGGCATCGCCGAGGAAGAGGTGCAGAAGCTGGCGCCGCATAAGGTGATCCCGGGCAACCGTCCGAGCAACACGTTGGTGGTCGAGCGCATCAGCCCGCGTCGCCTGGGTGCTCTGGTCGCCATGTATGAGCACAAAGTGTTCGTACAAAGCGTGATCTGGGGTATCAACGCTTTCGACCAATGGGGTGTGGAGCTGGGTAAAGAACTGGGCAAGGGCGTGTACAACCGCCTGACCGGTGCCGAAGAAACCTCGGCCGAGGATGCTTCGACCCAGGGCCTGATCAACTACTTCCGCGGGCGTCACCGCGGCTGATCGCACTGCCCGCAAGGCCAACGTCCGTTTGGACGTTGGCCTTGCCCCCCTCCCCACGCTGGGTGCATCTTTATGCCTTGTCCCGACAACAAGAATAAGGACCGCTCATGTTCGATATCAGCACGTTTCCCGCCGCCGATGCCGTCCGCCGGGCAGCACAACTCAGTCAAGAGGACTATCAGCGCCTCTACCGCCAATCCATCGAGCAACCCGATACTTTTTGGGCCGAGCAGGCCAGCGCTTTTCTCGACTGGATAACCCCATGGCATACCGTCCAACTGTCAGATATCAACACCGGTGCCGCCCATTGGTTCGCCGGCGGCCAGTTGAACGTCAGCTATAACTGCATCGATCGCCACCTCCAGCACCGCGCCGATCAGCCGGCCTTCATCTGGGAGGGCGACGATCCGACAAACTCCAGCAAGATCACCTACCGCCAACTGCACCAGAACGTTTGCCGCCTGGCCAACGTGCTGAAAAGCCGTGGCGTGAAGAAAGGTGACCGGGTGTGCATCTACATGCCCATGATCCCCGAAGCCGCCTACGCCATGCTGGCCTGCACGCGCATCGGCGCAGTGCACTCGGTCGTGTTCGGTGGATTCTCGCCGGATGCCCTGCGCGACCGCATCCTGGACGCCGATTGCCGCACCGTGATCACCGCCGACGAGGGTGTGCGCGGCGGCAAGCCGGTGGCGCTGAAAAACAATGTCGACAAAGCCCTGGCCAGTTGCCCGCGTGTGAGCACCGTGCTGGTTGTGCAACGTACCGGCGCGTCCGTGAATTGGAGCGACGGCCGTGACCTGAAATATCAAGAAACCCTGGCCGCCGCCAGCGATGATTGCCCGCCCGAGCCCATGGACGCCGAAGACCCGCTGTTCATCCTGTACACCTCCGGCAGCACCGGCAAACCCAAGGGCGTGCTGCACACCACCGGGGGCTACCTGCTGCAAGCGGCGATGACCTTCAAGTACGTGCTCGACTACCGCGACGGCGAAGTCTTCTGGTGCACCGCCGATGTCGGCTGGGTCACCGGCCACAGCTACATCGTGTATGGACCGCTGGCCAACGGCGCCACCTCGCTGATGTTCGAAGGCGTCCCCAGCTACCCGGACAGCTCGCGCTTCTGGCAAGTGATCGACAAGCACCAGGTGAATATCTTCTACACCGCCCCCACCGCGTTACGCGCCTTGATGCGTGAGGGACACGGCCCGCTGGAAAGCACTTCCCGCGCCAGCCTGCGCCTGCTGGGCAGCGTAGGCGAGCCCATCAACCCGGAAGCCTGGGACTGGTACTTCAACGCCGTGGGCGAACAACGTTGCCCGATTGTCGATACCTGGTGGCAGACCGAAACCGGCGGCATCATGCTCAGCCCGCTGGTCAGTGCCCAGCGCATCAAACCCGGCTGCGCTACTCAGCCGATGTTTGGCGTACAGCCGGTACTGCTGGACGAACACGGCCGCCCTTTCACTGGCCCAGGCAGCGGCGTGCTGGCAATCCAGGCCAGCTGGCCGGGGCAGATCCGCAGCGTCTACGGCGATCCGCAACGCATGATCGACACTTATTTCAAACCCTACCCCGGCTATTACTTCACCGGCGACGGCGCGCGGCGCGATGAGGATGGCGATTACTGGATCACCGGGCGTATCGATGATGTGATCAACGTCTCCGGTCATCGGATCGGTACTGCCGAAGTGGAGAGCGCTCTGGTTCTACACGACCAAGTGGCCGAAGCCGCAGTGGTGGGCTATCCCCATGATGTGAAGGGTCAGGGCATCTATGCGTTTGTCACGCCCATGAACGGCGTGGAGCCCAGCGATTCGCTGAAAAAACACCTGTTGGAACTGGTCAGCCAGGAAATCGGCAGCTTTGCCAAGCCGGAACTGCTCCAATGGGCACCGGCCCTGCCGAAAACCCGCTCCGGCAAGATCATGCGCAGAATTCTGCGCAAGATTGCCTGCAACGAGCTGGACAGCCTCGGCGACACCTCAACCCTGGCCGACCCCAGCGTAGTGGACGGCCTGATCGACAAACGCTTGAACCGGTAGGAAGCCTCACGTCGCCATGGAATTTATCCGCAGCCGTATCGAAAGCCAGTTGATGAGTCTGACGGGGCTGTCACTGGGCCAGTTGGACTTGGAGAACCCCAAGGGCGATCCAGGCCTGTTCGGGCCGGATTCGATCAGTTGGCAAGTGCATGGCGACTTCAGCAGCATGCTGATCGGCGGGATCAGCGCATTGATGCTGCAAGCCCTGCACCCCCTGGCGCTGGCCGGAGTGTGGGACCACTCGAACTTTCGCCAGGACATGCTTGGACGTCTGCGACGTACCTCGCAGTTCATTTCCGGCACCACCTTCGGCGCACGCAAGGACGCTGATTGGCTGATCGAGAAAGTGCGCACCATCCACCTGCAAGTGGTCGGCCACGCCCCGGACGGGCGCCCCTACGCGGCGAGCGATCCGGCGCTGCTGACGTGGGTGCATGTGGCGGAAGTGAGCAACTTTCTCGCCGCCCATCTGCGCTATCGCAACCCACGCCTCTCAGGCGCCGATCAGGACCGTTACTACAGCGAGATTGCGCTGGTCGCCGAACGCTTGGGCGCGCAGAACGTACCGCGTTCCAGGCAGGAAATTTCTGAGTATCTAGAGCGCATCCGCCCCGAACTGCTATGCGACGAGCGCAGCCGGGAAGTGCTACGCCTGCTGCTCAATGCGCCCGCGCCCAGCCCCTTGGCCAAGCCGTTTGGCGCTTTGATGATGCAGGCCGGCATCGACCTGCTGCCGGATTGGGCCAGTGAAATGCTCGATCAGCATCAGAGCCCGCTGCAGCGCCGGATGATCCGAGCCGGGGTCAAGCGCAGCGCACCGTTGCTACGCTGGGCGATGCGCGATGGTTCGGTGCAGCGCGCCCATCGACGGATGGGGTTGCTGTAGGCCGCATCCCTTAGCTGGTAGACTTCGCGCCCTCATTGCCCACATTTACCTAAAGCAAGGCGCGCTCCATGTCTCCCCTGAACCAGGCGCTGCGCGCCGCCCTCGACCATCGCCAAGACTTGATCCACGAGCTGCATGCTCAAGGCACCGATTGCTACCGACTGTTTCACGGCAGCCAGGAAGGCGCCGGCGGCTTGACCATCGACCGCTATGGCCCGCAGTTGCTGGTGCAGAGTTTCCATCAGTCGCTGCAAGCATCCGACTTGCTGGACCTGCATCGACAGATCAACCAGCACATGGGCATGGAGTTGCTGCTGGTGTACAACGACCGTTCCCGAGGCAACTCGCGGATCGATCGCGAAGACTCCGTGTACCGCGCCGACCCCGTCGCTCTGCAAGACCTGGTCGGCCACGAGTGGGGCCTCAATTACCGTGTGCGCGGACGGCATGCCGGACAAGACCCGCTGTTGTTTCTCGATCTGCGCAACACACGTGGCTGGGTCAAAGAACACGCCGCCGGCAAGAGCGTGCTGAACCTGTTCGCTTACACCTGCGGTGTGGGCCTGAGCGCCGCCGCTGGGGGTGCTCGGGAGGTGTGCAACTTGGACTTCGCCGAAGGCAACCTGGCGGTCGGGCGCGAAAATGGCCAGCTCAACCCCCACCTGCAAACGATGAACTTCGTGCAATCGGACTACTTCCCCGCCATTCGCCAATTGGCCGGCCTGCCGATCACTCAGCGTCGCGGGCAGAAACTGCCCAGCTACCCGCGCCTGGAGCAGCGCCAATACGACCTGGTATTGCTCGACCCACCCGCCTGGGCCAAGAGCGCCTTTGGCACCGTCGACCTGCTCCGCGACTATCAAAGCCTGCTCAAACCCGCCCTGCTCACCACCGCCGATAACGGCGTGCTGATCTGCTGCAATAACTTGGCAAAGGTCAGCATGGACGACTGGCGTGAACAGGTGCTGCGCTGCGCGGAAAAAGCCGGGCGCCCTGTACGTGATTGGAAAGTGATGACTCCGGGCGCGGATTTCCCATCGCAAGATCAACAGCCGCCCCTGAAAACGCTGATCCTGCAGCTGTAAGATTCGTCCCAAACGCCCGGCTCTTCGGAACCGAAAACCCGTGCCATACTCCAAGGCACTCCTTGTTCGACATAGATGGCGTCACCCATGCCCAAAGGATTGATCCGCGCCGCCGGCGCCTTGTTGACTGCCCTGGCCTTGTACAGCTTGCTGGGCTTTTTGATCCTCCCCGGCATTGGCCTTCGCATTGCCAACCAACAATTGGCCGAGTACGCCACAGTGCCGGCACGCATCGAGCGGATCGAACTGAACCCGTTCAGCCTTGAGCTGACGGTCTGGGGCCTGAAAATAGGTGACCCGGGCAAGGAGCAGCTGGGCTTCGAGCGTCTGTATGCCAACCTTCAGGTCGACAGCCTTTGGACCCGCGCCCTGCATCTGGCCGATGTGCAACTGGACAAGCCCAAGACCGAATTGCTGTTCAACAAATCCGGCCAATTGAACCTGGCGCAGTTGTTCAAACTACCACCCAGTGAGCCAACACCGACTGATCCTGACGCCAAGCCCTTCCCGCTGCGTGTGGACAACATCAAACTGGCCGGTGGCTATTTGCACTTTGAGGACTTGCGCCCCAGCGAGCCCATCGAATTCCTCTACGACAAACTCGACTTCGAACTGAAGAACCTCAGCACCCTGCCTGAGGACAATGCCGACATGACCCTGGTCGCGGCCGGCCCCGAGGGCGGGCATATCGACTGGAAAGGCAATTTCAGCCTGGTGCCGATCACGTCCCAGGGCACCCTGAAGGTCACCGACGGCAAAATGAAAGCCTGGTGGCCGTATGTGCGCGACGCACTGCCCTTGGTGCTTGAAGATGGCGTACTCAATTTCAGCACCGAATACACCCTCAGCCTGGCCAAAGATACCCAACTGAACCTCACCAACACCGCCGCCAGTATCGCGCCGTTTGCCATCAAGGCGCCGGACGGCCGGCCACTGGTGCGATTGGAGCGTCTGGACGTCAGCGGCACCACCGTGGACCTGGCGAAACAGCAAGTAGTCGTCGGCAAAATCCGCAGCAATAAGCTCGAAACCTGGGCCGCGCGTGAGGCTGACGGGCAACTGGACTGGCAAAAACTGTTCGCCAGCCAACCGAGCAAACCGGCCAAGGCACCGGAGCCGGCCAGCGCCCCTGCCACCGCCGACTCGCCCAAGGCAGAACCCGCCGCGCCCAGCAAGCCATGGCAAGTGCTGCTCAAGGATGTGCAATTGCGCAACTACCAAGTGCACCTGGCTGATCGTCAGGCCAAGCCTGCGGTCGCACTGGAACTGGGCCCGCTGAACGTCGACATGCAGAACTTCGACAGCCTCAACGGCAGCCCCTTCAACCTGAAAATCGATAGCGGCTTGGGCAAACAGGGCAAGCTGCAGGCCAGTGGTGAGGTCAACCTCAACCCGGTCAGCGCCAGATTGAAAGTCACGACCCAGGACATCGACCTGCGTGTCGCCCAGTCCTATATCAGCCCTTTCATACGCCTGGAACTGCGTAGCGGCATGCTCGGGAGCAATCTGGACGTCAACCTCAAGAGCACCGAACCGCTGGCACTCCAAGTCACTGGCCGGGCTCAGGTCGACCAACTGCACACCCTCGATACGCTGAAGACCCGCGACTTTCTCAAGTGGCAGCGTCTGGTACTCGAAGGCGTGAATTACCAACATGGCCAAAGCCTGTCGATCGATAAGGTCAACCTGCTGCAGCCCTACGCCCGTTTCATGATCAACGATGATCGCACCACCAACGTTGATGACCTGCTGATTCCGCAGCCGGCGGACACTGGCGCCAAGTCGACAGCCAAACCGGCTGCGAGCAAAGACAAGCCGCTGGGCATTCGCATTGGGCAGATTGCGATCAACGACGGCTCGGCCAACTTTGCCGACTTCAGCCTCACGCCTAACTTCGCCACGGCGATTCAACAGCTCAACGGCCAGATCGGTACCATCGACAGCCGCCAGGCCAAGCCTGCCAGCGTCGACATCAAGGGTAAGGTCGACCGCTATGCGCCCGTGACGATCAAAGGCAGTGTCAACCCGTTCGATCCGATGGCGGCGCTGGACATCGCCACCAGCTTCAAGCGGGTCGAACTGACCACCCTCACACCTTACTCAGGCAAGTTCGCCGGTTTCCGTATCCGCAAGGGCCGCCTGAACCTCGACTTGCATTACGTGATCACCAAAGGCCAACTGAAAGCCGAAAACAAAGTAGTGGTCGAACAGCTGCAATTGGGGGAAAAAGTCGACAGTGCCGATGCGGTGGATTTACCGATTCGTCTGGCCATCGCACTGCTCAAAGACAGTGACGGCAAGATATCCATCGAGCTGCCCGTCAGTGGCGACCTCAACAATCCCCAATTCAGCGTTATGCCGATCGTTTGGCAGACCCTGCGAAACCTGGTGGTTCGCGCCGCCACGGCGCCTTTTAAATTCATTGGCGGGCTGGTCACCGGCGGTGGTGCCGAAGACTTGGGCAACGTCTCGTTCGCACCGGGCTCCAGCGAATTGAGCAAGGACGCCGAAGGCGCGCTGAATAAACTGGCCACAGCGCTTAAAGAACGCCCTACCCTGCGCCTGGAAATCGAAGGCACTGCCGCCGCCAGCAGCGACGGGCCATTCCTGGCTGAACAACGTCTGGAGCGCGAATACCAATACAACTACTACAAGATGCTGCAGCGTCGGGGAGACAAAGTCCCGGCCCAGGCCTCATTGCTGCAAGTACCGGAAAGCGAGAAAGCGCCCCTGCTGGAAGGCATCTACCGAACCCGCTTGAAACAGCAGCCGCCCGCGGAGTGGAAAGACCTGAGCCGAGACGAGCGTTCGGCGAAGCTTAAGGACGGCGTGATCAAGTTCTGGAGTACCAGTGATGTGCTGTTGCGCCAATTGGGTCAAGACCGTGCCAGCACTATCAAGGACTACTTGGTGGATAAAGGGCAATTGGAAGACGATCGGGTTTACTTCATTGATGCGCAGTTAGGCCAGGCTGAAAAAGACGGTAGCGTGGTGACGCCAATGCATCTGGATGCCGAGTAGTGAGGGGGCGTATCTAGGCGCATTGTGGCTGGGGCCGTGCTCGTAGTGTCCGTCTGGCCCCAAAGACGATGATGCCTACCTCACGCCAAGTCACAGTCTTGGCGTACTTTGAAGGAAGCCCTCAAACGGCTGCAGGCGCAGCCGGTAATTGAGATCAGTCAGCTACCGCAGCCTACGTGGAATGGCGACTAACTAAGGCACGTTAAGCTGGACCGACGCCATCAACGCACTGGCGGCTCTTGACCCATAGCCCAAACTGTTTCATTACCTCAACCACAGGCTCTAACCGCCGTCCGTCGAGTGTGAGCTCATATTCAACCGTGACGGGCACGGTGGGAAATACTGTACGTTTGACGAGACCTGCTTCCTCAAGAGCGCGTAAATCGAGGGTTAACATTCGTTGGGAAATAGCGGGGATGTCCCGCCTAAGCGCATTAAAGCGCTTTGGCCCATCGAGCAGGTATGAGGCAAGGAGCAGACGCCAGCGACCACCGAGCAAACGCATCGCTTCTTCGACCGAGCAGCCAGATATATTGTCTTTCATGGTCAAAATCCTAAACGCATGCAGGTATATTTTTTGTACCTATACTACAAAATAGTGCGTTCTTCCTATTTTATACCTGACATCTAGAATGAGCTGAAACCACCTCTGTGTTGGAATTGAAAGCGCTCGCTCATGCTCTGGAGTCTGTAAATGAAGCTGTACTACATCCCCGCATCTTGCTCCTTATCGCCCCATATCGTCATGAATGAGCTTGGTCTCGACGCCACGCTGGTTAAAGTCGATCACAAGAAACACCTCACCGAATCAGGTGCCGATTACTTCGAGGTCAACAGCTTTGGTTATGTGCCGGCAATCGAGCTGGACGACGGCACTATCCTGCGTGAAGGCCCAGCAATCGTGCAATATTTGGGTGACCTGAGGCCGGAGCTTGGGCTTGTTCCCCCCCATTGCACCCTTGATCGATACCGGCTTCAAGAGTGGCTGAGTTTCCTGGCGTCTGAGATTCATAAGGGGTTCATTCCGCTGTTGTACTCCACACTCGCAGGTAAATACGTAGACACTGCCAAGCCGAAGTTGGAGAAGCGCTTCGCCTGGATTGACGAACAGTTGAGTACTCGCCCATACCTCATGGGTGATTCCTTCACTGTGGCGGATGCCTATTTGTTCGCATTGACAGGCTGGGGGCAGGCCGCGTGGCTGACCAGTTATTACAGGGCCGACATTCACTTCGACAATTTGCCTAACCTACATGCCTGGTATGACCGGGTTAAAGTGCGTCCTGCCGTTCAAAAAGCGTTGCAAGACGAAGGTCTTGCGTGAACGTGGGTGCAGGCCGATTCGAGATAGCTATGGACAATCAATACTAGCTCCCCCGGTGCAATAGGCTCGCTTATTGCAGTCGGCCTTAAAATAGAACAGGCCCCGACACAAAGTGCCGGGGCCTGTAATGACCACATCCGTGTAGTCGGTCGCATGAATCTCAGAGGTGCATTGAGTGGATATCTAACTCACGCGCCGCCGCCGCTAAGCTCAGACGAACCATTGAGCGTTACTCAGCTTTCAGGCCATCAGCCGATACAGCTTTCACGCCTTTGATTTTCTTGGTGATCGCAACAGCAGTGGCTTTCTGCGATTCGGTCACTGGGGTAGCGGACGACAGGGAAACCACACCTTTGTTGGTCTCGACCTTGATGTCAGTGCCAGGAATGCCTTTTTCGGTTACCAGGTCAGCTTTCACCTTGGTGGTGATCCAAGTATCCGAAGTGGCTTCTTTGGACTTGTCGATGTTGTCAGCCTTTGCAGCGCCGCCAGCCATCAGGCCATCAGCGGAAACAGCGGTAACACCTTTGATTTTCTTGGTGATAGCTACGGCAGTCGCCTTCTGCGAGTCCGAAATTGCTACATCGGAAGACAGGGAAACCACGCCTTTGTTGGTTTCAACCTTGATGTCCGAACCTGGAATGCCTTTTTCGGTCAGCAGGTCAGCTTTGACTTTGGTGGTGATCCAGGTATCCGAAGTGGACTCTTTAGCCTTGGTCATCTCGCCAGCAGCCAGGGTCATCGGCGCCTGAGTAGGTTGGGCGAAGGCAGCGTTGGCCATAGCCAGGGTCAGAGCGGTAGCTGTTGCGGTAGCGAGAGCGAACTTCTTCATACGAGTAACTCCTGTTTTATTAAAAGTCTGCAGCGTGTAAACCTCAATGCTGCAGCGTTAACAGGGATATTGCAGACACTGTGCCAATTCTATTCTTGCTATTAAAACCTTTAAAAACAATGACTTACAAATCAACACCATTTCCGGAATCGTGCATATTGCATGAAGCCCTCAACACCTGCATGCAAGTTGCGGCATTTGGGTTTTCATTAACCGTCTGATTTTTAGGCATTTTCCAGCAGCCATCGGCATAGGGGACGGCC
>NZ_JAEILC010000092.1:0-5200 GCF_016307435.1 Pseudomonas sp. S4_EA_1b
CTCCCCCACCTATCTATTCCATGGAATCGGACATGACTAAGATTAATAATTCAGATAAAGAAGAGCTTGTTAAAATCATGGGTGAGCTGCTTGAACCACACATTCCCGCTCTATCAGATGCGTTCCAACGATTTGGGCAGTGGGTGGAAAACATAAGCCAAAAACACTCAGCCTTGATCAACAACCTTTCAACAATAGATTGGTCAGCCGTAAATAAGCGACTAGAGGAAATGCCAAATCGCTCAAGAAAAGCAATGGAGATTGCATCGCGCCAGGGTTGGTTTTTCAACTGGGAGGGGTCATTACAAATCGTTTTAACGCTAATCGACAATATTGAATCAGCCGGGGAGGACCAGATCCAGATAGATGAAATACTCAAACAACATTATTTACAATATCTAGACTCGTATACCGCACAGCTCGGCGCAAATCACCCTGAAAGACAGACTGCAATAAAAGCAGCTGTTTCAGCACACAAAGATTTAGGGGTGCAAGGCTATTACCTAAGCATCCCAGTATTTTTGGCTCAAGCAGACGGATTATTCTCGGAAATTTGCCAAACCAGCATGGCAATGAGTAAGCCACGAAACAGACAAACAAATGGGGTAAAAGGGCTGGATTGGGTAAAAGCAAAAATAGGGGATGATGCACAGGCAAAAGATTTGCTTAGCCCGCTATTTGTACTTCACGAATTGGACCTTCTCAAAAGCGAGGGCATTCGGAATGCTGAATTTGAACAAACTGGCGTATTGTTCAACGCACTCAATCGGCACCAAGTTCTCCACGGCGAAGTATCTGACTACGGTAGTGAGATTAATAGCCTCAAAGCGTTTTCGTTTCTCGCATTTGTAGGCCTACATTTACCTACTATCTTGGCTTCGGCTGAAACCAAACAAGGCTAGGTTGTAAGCCCCTTATCAACAAGTCGCCATAGCTGCACTCTCACACACGTGGCGCCACCATTGGCGCCATGAACGACTTAGCCGCCCTCTCCCGCCTGCTCGAAAACCTCATCCGCTTCGGCGTCATCTCCGCCGTGCAGATGGAGCCACCGCGCGTGCAGGTCACCACCGGAACACTGACCACCGCCTGGCTACCCTGGCTGGCGTTGCGCGCCGGGGCTGACCGCGAGTGGGACCCGCCTACCCTCGGCGAACAGGTGATGCTGTTCAGTCCGTCAGGCCAGCTCGCCAACGGCATCGTCGTAACAGGCGTGTTCAGCGACCACATCCCGGCCAATGGCAACCGCCCCGGCCTGCACCGTCGTACCTACGCGGATGGCACGGTGATTGAGTACGACAGCGTGACTCACCACTTGAAGGCCACGTTGGTCGATGGCGGAACCACCAATCTGATCAGCAAAGGCGGCATCAACCTGGTGGGTGACATCACGCACCAGGGCGACTACATCCAGACCGGCAATCAGACCGTCACCGGCCGGGTTGACGTGTCGATTGACGTGGTTGCGGCCGGGGTCAGCTTGGTCAAACACCCGCACACCGGCGTCAAATCCGGTGGCGACCAGTCCGGGGCGCCGATCCCATCATGAACAGACAAACCGGCGGCGCCATCGGCGAGCGCGAGCACATCAGTCAGTCGGTCACCGACATTCTCAGCACCCGCATCGGCACCCGCGTCATGCGCCGCGAATACGGCAGCCTGTTGCCAGAGCTGATGGACCATCCTTTCAACGACGTCACGCGCCTACGTGTCTACGCCGCCGCAGTCATGGCGTTGATGCGTTGGGAAACCCGCATCAGCTTGAGCCGCGTGCAGTTCGTAGGAGCCAACATGCAGGGCCAGGCTTCGATCGATCTGGAAGGCTCGGTGGTGGACACCAATGAACCGCTGAGCCTCAGCGTGCCGCTGCAGCTGGGAGGCAGTGTATGAATAGCTTTGCCGCCATCGACCTCAGCCAACTGCCCGCGCCGCAGATCGTCGAGCAGGTCGACTTCGAAAAGATCCTGGCCGAGCGCAAAGCGTACATGATCAGCCTCTGGCCCCCTGAGGAGCAGGTCCAAATCGCGACACGCCTGGAGATTGAATCGGAGCCGTTGACCAAGTTGCTGCAGGAAAACGCGTACCGCGAAACGGTCTGGCGCCAGAGGGTCAACGAAGCCTCACTCGCTAACCTGCTCGCGACCGCGCGTGGCACTGATCTGGAACAGCTGGCAGCCAACTTCAACGTCAAACGCTTGGTCATTCAAGAAGGCAAAGCCAACGCTGTACCGCCCATCCCTAAGTTGATGGAGGGCGACGACAGCTTGCGCGAGCGCGCGCAGATGGCTTGGGAGGGGCTCAGCACCGCCGGTCCGCGCAACAGCTACATCTTCCATGCTCGTGCGGCTGATGGGCGCGTAGCCGACGCCACAGCCGAAAGCCCCTCACCCGCCGTCGCCGTGGTCACGGTGCAATCGTTCTTGGGGGACGGCACGGCGCCGCCCGAGCTACTTACCATAGTCAGCAGGTACCTAAGCGACGACGACCGCCGGCCAGTGGCCGACCGTCTGGCCGTCCAGGGCGCGCAGATCATCAATTACCAGGTCAAGGCCAAGCTCTACCTGCTGTCGAGCGGACCGGAGTCGGAACCAATTTTGGCTGCAGCAGAGCAGCGGCTGTTGGCGTACGTTCATCAACGGCGTCGCCTGGGCATGGAAGTTTCCGAATCAGCCCTACACGCCGCGCTGCATGTCGAAGGTGTGCGCAAGGTCGAGCTGGAAGGCTGGGTAGATATCGTCGCAACGAAGGCCCAAGCCCCGTTCTGCACTGACATCAAATTGACTCGAGGCGCGGAGTGATGGCTGAGCAGCACTTGCTACCGGTCAATGCCACGCCGCTGGAGCGCCAAGCCGCTCAGGCACTCGCGCAGATTCAGCGCGTGCCTATCCCACTGCGACAACTGTGTAACCCGGATACCTGCCCGGTGGAGCTGCTGCCTTACCTGGCCTGGGCCTTCTCGGTCGACCGCTGGGATGGCAACTGGAACGAAGCCACGAAGCGAGCAGCCATTCGCTCATCCCATTACATTCACTCTCGTAAAGGCACCATCGGCGCACTGCGCCGAGTGGTCGAGCCGCTGGGCTATCTGATTGAGGTGCTGGAGTGGTGGCAGAAGGTACCGGAAGGCATACCCGGAACATTCGCCTTAAAAGTAGGGGTGCTGGAAACCGGTATTACCGAAGAGATGTACCAGGAACTCACCTGGTTGATCGACGACGCCAAGCCCCTCACCCGCCACCTGACCGGTCTGGCCATCAGCCTGGAAAGTACCGGCACAATGTTTATCGGGATCAGCGTTTACGAAGGCGACGAACTCAGTGTTTACCCACCGACTCAGCGCGACATCGATATCAGCGGCTACCTTGCCGTCGCTGGCCGCGAACATCACATCGACACAATGGACATCTACCCATGACCGATCAAAACAGCCAATTCTTCGCGATCCTGACCGCAGTCGGAGAGGCCAAGCAAGCCAACGCCGATGCGTTGGGTGTGCCGTGGACTTTTGCCCAGATGGGTGTTGGTGACGCCAACGGTACAGACCCCATTCCCAGCCGCACGCAAACGAAGCTGATCAACGAACGCCGACGTGCACCACTAAACCAGGTGAAGGTCGATCCGAAAAACGCGAGCATCATCATCGCGGAGCAGATCATCCCCGAAAGCATCGGCGGCTGGTGGATTCGTGAAATCGGCCTTTACGATGCCGCCGGCGACCTGGTCGCCATCGCCAACTGCGCACCGACATTCAAACCACTACTTACCCAGGGCTCTGGTCGCACCCAAGTCATTCGGATCAACCTGATCGTCAGCAACACCTCGAACGTCGAGCTGAAAATTGATCCCTCGGTGGTCCTAGCAACGCGGGAATATGTAGACACCTGGTTTCTCAACGTACTACCGGAAAGCCGGCCAGAGGGCAGGTACACGCGGGTAAACATCAACAAGCGCGGTATCGTCCTTGGCGGCGATAACCCTTCGACATTTCAAGAGATGGGCCTTGTAGGCGGAACCTTGTTTGGTTCCATCAACATGGCCGATGCAAGGGCGATCTACATTCAGCCTGTAGAGTCGCCGTCCTGGGTAAGCGGGCTCATCGCTGGGAGCAACGGTGGCGAGAAAGGCGGGCTTGGTTTTACCGGAAGTTACAACGCCATCACCTCTATCTTCATGGGGATAGGCTCTACGCCCTGGGCGAATGGCAATGGCATTCGCGTCACCTCCAACGGGGTCGATATCACCGGCCCGGTCACTGGCGTCGGCTCGGGCCTGACCGGGCTCAAGTTTTCAGCCTTAACGGGTACCCCCAATACGCTGGCCGGGTACGGTGTTTCATTCGCCAGCCAGGTAGAAGCCGAAACAGGGGCCGATACCAACAAACCCATGAGTGCTCTGCGTGTCTTTCAGGCTATTGCCGCGAAAGTCATTCAGGCCACTGAGAGCGCGACAGGCCTTGCACGTATTGCGCCACAGAACGTTGTCAACGCCGGCACCGATGACAGCACCATCGTAACGCCGAAAAAGCAGCGCTGGGGATTCAGGATTTTGATTGGGCGGGTCGGGTATATCGTGTTCCCAACATGGTTAGGTGGCTGGATTGTTCAATGGAACGCGGGGGTCACGCTTACAGGCTCTGCGATCAGCACGACTTACTTTCCAATCCCATTCCCAACCGATGTCGGTGCTGTAGTCGTTGGCGCGTACAACAACAATGCCTCGGGCGACTACAGTGTTCGTCTGAGCGATGGCGTAGGGGGTGCTTCAGGCGCCGTATATGCAGACCGTTTTACGACCTACAACAACGGAGTCACGGGCTCGGCGGGTTTGAGTTTTATCGCGGTAGGTACTTGAGGATTAAACATGAACTACGCAACGTTTCACCCTGACGGAACACTTCATTTGCGGCTGATAAAAGGCACACACGAAATTCCAAAAGATGCAGTTGAAGTCGATGACGCCTTATGGCTAAGGCTCATCCGCGAGAACGACGGCATCTGGTCGATTGGTGCTGACGGCAGGATCACTAAGCAGTTGTTGGCCGGCCCCCCCCGGGGGGGGGGGGGGGGGGGGGGGGGGGGGGGGGGGGGGGGGGGGGGGGGGGGGGGGGGGGGGGGGGGGGGGGGGGGGGGGGGGGGGGGGGGGGGGGGGGGGGGGGGGGGGGGGGGGGGGGGGGGGGGGGGGGGGGCCGCGCGCCCGGGGG